>CBFCZA010000075.1:0-10166 GCA_965602285.1 uncultured Curvivirga sp.
TCAACCGTTTCTGTGAAATCTTCATGATAGCAAATTGTTACATGAACTGCAGATACCCCGCCTTCTTGCATTTGACGAAAAATCTCTTCTGACCAATTATTATATTGTAAGCCATCAATGATTAGCGGGGTGTTGCTCATCTGCTTATCCTCAATCTATTAGAAAGGTGAACCAGAGAAAATATAAGATGTCTTCACTTGTGTGTAGAATTCGGCTGCATATTTTCCTTGTTCACGGGCACCATAGCTAGAATTTTTACGTCCACCAAATGGAACATGATAATCCGTTCCTGCGGTTGGTAAATTCACCATCACACAACCAGTTTCCACATTACGGCGGAAATGCGTAGCGCGAGACAAAGATTGTGTAATGATACCAGCAGTCAGGCCAAAATCAGTATCATTTGCCATTGCCAATGCTTCTTCATACCCATCTACTTTCAATACACAAGCAGCAGGTGCAAACATTTCTTCGCAGTTAATGCGCATGTCATTACGGCCATTTAATAAGAGTGCTGGAGACATGTAGAAACCATCATGACGCATATCTAAGCGCGCACCACCACATGCCAATTCACAACCTTCTTCTACAGCGAGTTCCATGTAATCCAAGTTGGAATTAAGTTGAGATTCACTGGATACAGGGCCAAGTTGTGTACCTTCTTCAAGCGCATGGCCTACCTTCATTGCCTTTGTAGCTTCTAATAAGCGACCTACAAATTCATCATGAATAGCAGAATGTACAATCAGACGTGAAGAGGCGGTACACTTCTGTCCCGTTCCACCAAACGCACCACCTGCAGCCGCAGGCACAGCAATGTCTAGATCAGCATCATCCATCACAATCAAAGCATTTTTCGATCCAAGCTCTAGTTGAAACTTGGTAAAGTTTTCTGCGGAGGCACGCGCAATGGCTTTACCAACATCATATGAACCAGTGAACGAAATGGCATTAATTTCTGGATGCTCTATCAAGCTTTGGCCGATCTCTGCACCAGATCCCATCACCAAACTAAACAAACCTTTTGGAATATCTTGGCGGGATATAATTTCTGTTAAGGCCCAAGCACTTGCAGGGGTTAAATTAGCAGGCTTCCAAAGCACTGCATTCCCATAGGCCAATGCAGGCGCAATCTTCCAGCTGGCGGTTGCGGTTGGGAAGTTCCACGGTGAAATAACACCGACCACACCCATTGGTTCGCGGCGAATATCAACTTCGACACCCGCACGTACAGAATCTGCATTTTCACCGGTTTGGCGTAAAACTTCGGCTGCATAATAGGTGAAGAATTGGCCCGCTCGAAAAACTTCCCCTACACCTTCGGCCCGTGGCTTACCTTCTTCTCTCGCTAGCAATTCACCAAGTTCGCCACTACGCGCCATCATTTCTTCACCAATCTTATTTAAAACAGACTGACGTTTTTCCAAGCTTGTAGCTTGCCATTCTTTTTGCGCTATTTTAGCAGTCGCAATAGTATCACTTAACTGTTGAAATGTTGCTTGTGCATATAGCCCAATCACATCAGATGTATCGGATGGGTTAATATTTTCGATTGTTTTGTTGCCTTCGGCCCAATCACCAGCAATGTAATTGCTATATATATCTGACATTTTATCTCTCTCAAATCCTGATTAATTATAGAAAGATTTAAAAGCAGTTGCCGCTTCAATTCAATTGAAATAAACTATAGTATATTTCAATTTTTTAGAAGCTTTTGATATGAATATTAAAATTTCAGTACTCAAAATGTTTATTACCGTCGTAGAGGCAGGAAATATAATTGACGCTGCAGAAAAGATCGGCAGGTCGCCTTCTGCAGTATCCACAGCACTTAAACAATTGGAAGAGGAGATTGGAGGAAATTTATTTGAGTCTGATCGCAAAAGCCACTTAACATCACTTGGGCAATATCTTTATGAAACCTCTTTAATACAGGTAGAATCCTATCAGAAAGCCCTTCATAATGTTCACGCATTTGCCAGTGGAGCATTAGGAAAAGTCCAAATAGCAACGGTTCCTTCTATCGCCACACATATTCTACCTTCAGTCCTTAAAAAATTCATAGATAAATGGCCCGATGTTGAAATTGAACTACGCGATACGGATAGTGAAACCATCGCTCGATGGGTTGAACAAGGAAAAATTAATTTTGGCATTGGGGGGAAGCCCGATATTACTACAGTGAAGTTCGATCCAATATATAACGATGAACTTGTCCTCATCTATCCGTTAAGTACAGCGTTATCAATGGGTAAAACTCCCATAAATTTAGAAAATTTAAATCAATATTCGGTCATCACCAATGGCATCATTTCAAATTCTAACGATCCAATATTGCAGAACTTTCATCAAAAGGCGCAATTGAATGTCCATAATACAGCCTCCCTACTTGCCTTAGTTAGAGAAGGAGTCGGCATCACCATACTACCAAAACTTAGTGTGCCCCAAAATACAATTGGTATCGGCACAAGGAAACTGATGTTAGAAAACAATAAAAGAGAGATTGGGATTATTTCCAACATATCAAAGTCCACCCTACCTGTTGCAACCTTAATGGCTGACTTTTTTAAAAGTACACTGGTTACAAAATTCCCAAAAATTTAGATTCATTATCTATCATCTATATCCATTATATTTTTATATATATATTTTGTAGAAAACCCTATAGGGTAAACTCCATAAACTAGAAAGCCAAATGGGGAGGGTGTTTTATGGCGAACCCAAAAGAGATCTTGAAAGAGAAACACCAACGCCTACAGACAGCCTTAAAAAGGGTACCTGCGGACAAACCTGATGCACGAAAATCAATTCTTGGGGACATTCGGAAAGTTGAACTTGAATTCGAAGCCTTAAACAAAGGTGGAGGCAAGAAAAAAAAACCAATCAGTTCTATTACATTGCTTTTAATTTCTATTGGCCTAGCAACTATTGTTGGCTTTATCATTTATTACGTTGGTAGCGGAAACCTTTAAGTTTTTCCATCAAATAATTTACGTAAAGCACCTGTAGATTTCCCTAAACTATAGTGTTAGAGGGTTAAGTATTTTGCCTTCTTGATAAGTCCTAATAATATCTACGGTTTCCCCATAGAAAACCTCGTAAGTTTCCTTGGTCACATAGCCTATATGCGGAGTTAATACGCATCTAGGCGTATTGCGCAAAGGGTGATCTAAGGGCAGAGGTTCAACGTCATAAACATCCAAACCAGCCCCCGCAATTTTCTTTGCTTTCAAACATTCGATCAAGGCAGAAGTATTGATGATGGGTGCCCTAGATGTATTCACGATATAGGCGGTCTTTTTCATTAAATTTAACTCGTATTGATCCACAAGACTTTGAATTTCGTCACTATATTTCATATGGATAGAGACAATATCTGATTGCGAAAATAAGGTTTCCTTATCGACTGCATTCACCCCATGAAGGGACGCCTTCTCTTGGGTAAGGTTTCTGCTCCATGCGATAACGTTCATGCCAAATGCCTTACCAACATTAGCAACTTGTGCCCCCATACGACCAAGCCCAATAATGCCTAAAGTTTTACCACGAACATCAGTTCCCAATCTTGTTTGCCACCCCCCATCGCGTATATTTTGGAACTCAGTGGGAATCAATCGCGTCAACGAAAGAATAAGTCCCCATGTTAGTTCTGCGGTTGCGTGCCCGGGAGAATTAGTACCACAAACAATCACATCATGACTTTTCGCTGCTGCTAGATCAATTGCAGCGTTAACTTTTCCAGAGGTGACGAGCATTTTCAAATTAGGTAACAGCTTAAAAACATCCACCGAAAAAGCAGTTCTCTCTCGCATCACACAAATCACATCAAACGAAACCAATTGCATCGCGATATTGGTTAGGGGTGTATTATAAACGGTCACATCAAGACCGTTCCAATCTGCCATTTCCAAGGCAACATTTTGATAGTCATCTAAAATTGCAATTTTCACTTTTATTCCCCTTAGCAGACGTCTTTTGATCTCTTCAAAAGATCAATTTAATACGCTTCACATTTTAAATATTCCATCAATGCTACTTTCCACGATTTGGTTTCATCAAACCCTTCAATCAATCCAGCATTTTCACCAGTAAATGCGGACATACCATGTTGCAGCATGTATCGTGGTGAATAATTTGGAGCACCTAAAACTTTCAAACTTTTACATATTTCTTTTAGTTTAGGGACATCATCAAATGTCTCTTTAAGAAGCGTTGATACTACGACCTTAACCTCTTCATCAAATTGAGAAAATGTATTGATTGATATAACAATTAATCCTTGATGAGCACTCTTATCTTTAACTCTTAATGTATCATATTTACCATAAGCAAAGGCAGCGGCATATAATGCAACCGCTTTTTCATACTCTTTTATTGAAACGCACTCGCCAACACCCACAAAGATATCTGCTGGGGTTTGGGTGTTTTTTAGATCCTCTATTCCCACACAACGAACAGGGTCAGTAACCTCTAAATTACCTTCTGCATCATAGTATGTTACATTTCCTATTTGAGTTCTGTTGATTTTAGACTCACCCTCACAGCCAACTGTAATAAAAACTAAAATAACTCCAAATAATTTCCACCCCATTAAAATGTCCTTTCAATTTTATTAATTCTTTCAACAATCACTTATGCATCTGAAACAGTTCTAACTGATCTCTTTTTCAAAAAATCTATCTAAAGTAGATCTTAAAAACAATGAATTATTTTTTGAATTCTAAAGATTTATAGATCCATCTGTGAGGTGAACTTTATAGGTCCTGTTAACATGACGAACCCCAATTTTTATATTTTTTCGTTATCTGCTTGATACCAACCAGCACATAGATATAATTTGCAATCAATTATCATGTATACTTGAGAGGCTATAAAGAATTCATAAAACTGAATATGTTTTATGAAACAAGGCGTAAATAACTGTCAGTAGCTAACAGCCAAATTGGAATGAACGATAAAAGATGACCGAAAAGATGCTAAAAACAAAAATAAAGACAGAGAGTAAATAATTATGGATATGGAGATCGTCTATAATCCAATGTTAATTATTGCTTCGCTTATGATTGCGATTGTCGCCTCTTTCACAGCGTTAAGAATCACGTCTTATTTGCGCGTATTGTCCGAAGAAAAACGTAAAGCCAAAATTGTCCAAGGTGCATTTGTTCTTGGCGGCGGCATATGGTCTATGCATTTTGTTGGTATGCTATCCATTGGAATGCCTGTTGAAATAAACTACGCCCCGCTACCAACCATTGGTTCAGCACTTATCGCGATATTAGTTGTTGGCGCGGCCCTTCTCTCTCTTCATTTTGGCAAGCGCACGAAAAGCAGAATTGCCTTCGCAGGCACCTTAACAGGCATCAGCATAGTCAGTATGCATAGCCTAGGCATGACAGCCATTTCAAAAAACTGCATTGTGACCAGCCATCCCATAGGCCTTCTCATTGCAACAGCGATTGGTATTATTGCCTCTATTGCAGCCCTTGAAATGGCTTATATGCAACGCAGCCTTAAAACCACAATCATTGGATCTTTGATACTAGGTGTCGCCATATCATCAATGCATTATGCCGCGATATTCTATACGACATTCACCTTTGATGCCTCCATTAACCTTGTGGAAGCGCGATTCATCGGGCGCGAAATGCTTGGTGTGTTTGTTTCTATTTCCTCCTTCGTTATTTGTGGCCTCTTTTTATTGTTCAGTGTTCAAGGTGATGCGCACTCCCAGGCGCGATCAGAAGAACCATCCCAAAACAACAAACAAGGCAATAGTCCCCTTACATCTAAAACCACTGGCAATTCGGCCCCTGCTAGCTCTGTACCTTTATCCAAGGCACCTAGCCACCTACAACAAATAGAAAGCGAGAAGCATCGCATTCCCTATGACCTCAATAAAACAATTCGCTTCATATCATCGGCGGCTATTTATTGGGTAAAGGCCGACGGTCATTACACGAAAATACATAATGGAGTAGATGAGTTATTCTGCCCTTTATCCATATCGAAATTAGAAAAGAAACTGGACCCATCGCTCTTTGTAAAAACTCATCGTAGTTACCTCGTCAATAGGACAAAAGTAACAGGTTTCAAACGTGATGGAGACAAAGGTATCTGCATCATCAATGCAAATGAGGAAATAGAAGTTCCTATCAGCCGCAGTCTATTAACAAAGATACGTAAAGAGTTTAACTTTACATAAATTGCATTATTACCAATTCGCATTTCGTGCAAGATACGCGCATTTCATGAAATACGAACGTATATAAATACATTCCATTTTGTTTTTCCACACCTACAGATCACTGTGCCCATACATCGTGTTTGGGGAAGGTCATTAGATAAACACGAATTAACCATCTTCCTTGAAACTTAATAAGTAAACCAACGCAAGATTGGTAAACTTAGTTCAACAAGGGAGACTATTATGATTCCAGGATCATTTGACTATCATCGCCCGCAAACTATTGCAGAAGCCGCATCCATGCTTTCTTCCATTGGAAGCGAAGCCTTAATCGTTGCTGGTGGACATAGTTTAATACCGATGATGAAATTACGTATGGCAGCGCCAGAATCACTCATTGATTTGCAAGACATAAAAGAAATTCAATCAATTAACATTTCAGGACAAAATGTATCAATTGGTGCAATGGTTACTCAGGCAGAGTTAATTGCATCAGATGAATTGGCAAATATTTGTCCGATCCTACGCGAAACATCCTTACAAATTGCTGACCCACAAATCAGATATGTAGGTACAGTTGGCGGAAATGTCGCCAATGGCGATCCCGGAAATGACTTACCCGCTATCATGCTGTTATTAGATGCGACCTTTATACTGACATCTGAATCTGGGCAACGCGAAGTTCAAGCTAGAGAATTTTACGAGGCTGCGTTTTTCACGGGAAGAGAAGAGCATGAAATTCTAACTGAAATTCGTTTTACCGCTCCAGATGCTGATCATGGTCATAGCTATATGAAGCAAAAACGAAAAATTGGTGACTACGCAACAGCTGCGGCGGGCGTAACATTATCGATCAGTGGAGGGCTGGTAACAAAAGCCGAGATCGCATTAACCAATTTGGCAGATACGCCGCTTCTTGCCGAGGCTGCAGGACAAGCATTGATCGGACAAGCATTAAGCGATGCATCGATCAAAGCCGCAGTGAATGCAGCGAAAGCGATCACTGACCCTGCGGAAGATGGTCGTGGCCCTGTAGAATTCAGGACCCATATCGCAGGCGTAATGGTGGAGCGCGCTATTAAAATAGCAGCTGAACGCACTTCATAAGTGCCTCTGTTCTAAATTGGAGATGAATAATGAATGTTAAAATGAAAATCAATGGAACAGAAGTAGAGGCTGATGTTGAGTCACGCACCCTTCTGATCCATTTTTTAAGAGAGCATCAAAATATAACGGGCCCTCATATTGGCTGTGACACAGGTCATTGTGGTGCTTGTACTGTTGATATGGATGGAAAATCTGTGAAGTCATGCATGACCTTTGTTGGTCAAGCAAGTGGCGCAGAAATTACAACCATAGAAGGCATCGCAAACCCAGACGGATCACTTCATGTCATACAAGAAGCCTTTAAAGAACATCACGGTCTACAATGTGGTTTCTGTACACCGGGCATGATCACCCGTGCCTATCGTTTGTTGCAAGAGAACCCAAGCCCAACAGATGAAGAAATCAGATATGGCATTTCAGGTAACCTATGCAGATGCACAGGCTATCAGAATATTGTGAAAGCAATTGATGCGGCGGCTAAAGAGATCAACTCAACAGCGGAGGCGGCAGAATAAAATGAATATTCAAACACCTGCAACGCGTGAAGAGCGCTTAGAGAAACTTGAAGGAATTGGCTGTAAACGTAAACGCGTTGAAGATGCCCGTTTCACCCAAGGTAAAGGTAACTACGTAGACGACATTAAATTACCGGGAATGTTATTTGGTGATTTTGTAAGGTCCCCGTATGGACACGCCCGCATCAAAAATATTAATATCGATGCTGCGATGGCGGTTCCTGGTGTGATTGCTGTTTTAACAGCCGCAGACCTTAAGCCCCTAAACTTGCATTATATGCCAACTTTGGCTGGTGATGTTCAGGCGGTTTTAGCCGATGAAAAAGTTCTGTTTCAAAATCAAGAAGTAGCCTTCGTTATCGCAGAAGATCGATACATCGCTTCTGATGCAGCGGAACTTGTTGAAGTTGACTATGAAGAACTGCCTGTTGTCGTAGATCCGTTTAAAGCTATGGACGATGATGCACCGTTATTACGTGAAGATATTAAAGATAAGATGGAAGGCGCACATGGTCCGCGCAAACATCATAATCATATTTTCTTATGGGAACAGGGTGACAAAGAAGCAACTGATGCAATATTAGATTCAGCAGAAGTCGTTGTAGAAGAAGATATGACCTATCAACGTGTTCACCCTTGCCCATTAGAAACATGTGGTTGTGTGGCTTCTATGGATAAAATCAATGGAAAACTGACACTTTGGGGAACTTTTCAAGCACCTCACGCGGTGCGTACAGTTGCCTCATTGATCACTAATATTGCGGAACATAATATCCGTGTTGTATCGCCTGACATTGGTGGTGGTTTTGGTAACAAAGTTGGTGTTTATCCCGGTTACATTTGTGCCGCAGTAGCATCCATTGTTACAGGCCAACCCGTTAAATGGATTGAAGATCGCATTGAAAACTTAACCGCAACAGCATTTGCCCGTGACTATCATATGAAAGGCAAAATTGCAGCAACGAAAGAAGGAAAAATCACAGGGTTACATGTAAATGTTCTTGCCGACCATGGCGCATTTGATGCCTGTGCAGATCCTACAAAGTTCCCTGCAGGTTTCTTCAATATTGTGACAGGGTCTTATGATATCCCGACAGCCTATCTTGCTGTTGATGGTGTCTACACAAACAAAGCCCCCGGTGGCGTTGCATATCGTTGTTCATTCCGTGTAACAGAAGCAGCATACCTAATCGAACGTATGATTGACGTGTTAGCACGAAAATTAGATATGGATCCTGCGGAACTTCGCATGCTGAACTTTATCAAGAAAGAACAGTTCCCTTATCAATCCGCATTAGGTTGGGAATATGACAGTGGTGATTATCACACCGCCCTTGAACAAGGCTTAAAGGCAACTGACTATAAAGCCTTACGCGCAGAACAAGCAGAAAAACGTGCTGCATTTGACCGTGGTGAAACACGTTCATTAATGGGTGTTGGTATTGCTTTCTTCACCGAAATCGTGGGCGCAGGACCAGTTAAGAACTGTGATATCCTTGGTCTTGGTATGTTTGATAGTTGTGAAATTCGCATCCATCCAACTGGTTCCGCAATTGCACGTCTTGGAACCATCAGTCAGGGACAAGCACATGCAACAACATTTGCACAAATCCTTGCATCTGAAGTAGGATTATCCGCAGATGATATCACCGTTGAAGAAGGGGATACAGATACTGCCCCTTATGGATTGGGAACCTATGGTTCACGTTCCACACCGGTTGCAGGCGCAGCCGCTGCAATGGCTGGTCGGAAAATCCGTGCGAAGGCACAGATGATTGCCGCTTATCTATTAGAAGTCCATGACGGGGATTTAGAATGGGATGTTGATCGTTTCCAAGTGAAAGGAAACCCTGAACAATTTAAGACGATGAAGGAACTTGCCTTTGCCGCTTATAATCAGGCGATCCCAGGACTAGAGCCCGGTTTAGAAGCTGTTTCTTATTATGACCCACCTAATATGACCTATCCATTTGGTGCCTATATCTGTGTTGTTGATATCGACGTAGACACAGGCGTTGTTGATACACGTAAATTCTATGCATTAGATGATTGCGGCACACGTATTAACCCAATGGTCATTGAAGGTCAGGTTCATGGTGGATTGACAGAAGCCCTTGCCATCGCAATGGGTCAAGATATCAGCTATGATGAAATCGGTAATGTGAAAGGTGGAAGTCTGATGGACTTCTATTTACCAACAGCGGTGGAAACACCTGTTTGGGAAACAGATCACACAGTAACGCCTTCTCCGCATCACCCAATTGGTGCAAAAGGTGTGGGTGAAAGCCCGAACGTTGGTGGGGTTCCTGCCTTCTCTAATGCTGTGAATGATGCCTTTGCACATAAAGGCCTGACCCATA
>CBFCZA010000076.1:0-10130 GCA_965602285.1 uncultured Curvivirga sp.
TGGGATTGAACCAGTGACCCCTGCAATGTCAATGCAGTGCTCTCCCGCTGAGCTAATCGTCCTATGGATATAAATCATATCATTTCTGAAGTTTTATTAGCTGGCGTTTCCTTCTTTTGCAACAATATTTTCCCTTTCCCAAAAAAATTAATTTTCGGCTTGGGTTCGAAAGAAGTTTATGATTTTATGCTTTTATGACTGATACAAACCTTACCAAATATACCCTTCGTGCGACCGAGGTTTCTGATTTAAGGTCGATCACAGAAATTTATGCTCATCATGTGTTGCATGGCTTGGCTTCATTCGAAGAAACCCCACCCAACATAGATGAAATGACGCGTCGTTTTCATGCGATCCAAGACAAAAACCAACCTTATTATTTAGTAGAGCGCGAAGAAGATAAGAAAATCGTTGGCTATTGCTATGCGGGAAGCTTCCGCGAAAGAAATGCCTATCGCTTCACCTTAGAATCCACTCTTTACTTACGCCCCGGTTTCGAAGGGCTTGGCCTTGGCGGGCGGATGTTAGATATTTTGATCAGTGAAGGGGAAAAACGTGGGTTTCGACAAATGGTCGCAGTCATAGGGGACAGCCAAAACACAGGTTCTATTGGTGTACATCAAACGAGAGGCTTCAAAATGACTGGAACCCTAGAAGGAACAGGCTTCAAGCATGGACAATGGATTGATACTGTTTTGATGCAACTAGCCCTTAAAGATGGCAATAAAACCCTTCCTGCGATTTAAAAGTTTTCATTTCACATACAATAGGCACGGTAATTGCTTTTACCTTCCTATGAAAAAGAGTTTTTACATATCACATGGGCTAAAATGGCCTAGCATCATTGGATTTACTGCCTTGTTATTATGGTTATCCATTTTGCCAAGCCACGCCAGTAATCCATCAATTTCTAATCCAACGAATAGTTTGATTGGCAAGATACCTGTATCCCAAATTAATAATGCAAAAGATGGAGTGAAGCTTTGTGAAGAAGCCATCGCCTTTGCAGAACAGCGTATGGGCATTCCAAGCAAGCTGCTACATGCAATTGCCCTTGGTGAATCAGGACGCGGGTTGCCAAAGGATTTGGAACAAAGCGCAAAATCAATTAACGGGTTAACCCTATGGCCTTGGACAGTTATGGCCGAAGGACGTGGTCGATATTTCAACAGTAAATATGAAGCCATTAAAGAAGTTACCAAACTACGCCACAAAAAAGTAACGAATATTGATGTTGGCTGCATGCAAGTGAACTTGAAATATCATGGAAAAGCATTCAGTGATATTAAACAGGCATTTGACCCAATCCATAATGTTGCATACGCCGCAAGTTTTTTAAAACAGTTACGTACGCGCCATAGAAGCTGGACTAAGGCTGTGAAATATTACCATTCAGGTACTGTTAGCAAACATACACCTTATGCAATAAAGATCATCAGCTTGTGGCAAAAACTGCAACATCATACGGCAGCAAATAAAGTTGCTTCTAGTAATTAATTATCTAGTCAACGGCTACCCTTTACCTTTAAACTCCTGAATAGAAATATAGTTTTCATGTCAGGATAGTAGCATTGTTTGATCTAGATAAAATTCGTAGTGAAACTCCATCTACCCAACAAATTTTGCATTTCAACAATGCAGGATCTTCCCTTACGCCGAAACCAGTTCAAGATTATTTATCCGATTACCTAGATAGCGATGCAGCACTTGGCGGCTATGAAACCGCAGAACAACGTAAAGATGACCTCGATAACTTCTATGTTGCCGCTGCAAAATCTGTGAATGGAAAACCTTCTGAAATAGCCTTCATTGAGAATGCAACACGTGCGTGGGATATGGTTTTCTATGCATTTGATTGGAAAGCTGGCGATTTGGTCCTGACCAGCGAATGCGATTACAACTCTAATATGGTTGCTTACCTTCATGCGAAAAAACGCTATGGCATGGACTTTATTGTTATTCCAAATGATGAATCAGGGCAATTGGATGTTGATGCATTGGAAAATACCATCACCCCTGCGGTAAAACTTATTTCTGTCAGCCATATCCCAACGAATAGTGGCTTGGTTAACCCGGTGAAAAAAATTGGGGCCATTGCCACCAAATTTAACATTCCCTTTTTGTTAGATGCCTGCCAATCGGTTGGCCAAATGCCAATTGATGTGAAGGAAATCGGATGCACCATGCTTTCCACAACAGGACGGAAATATATTCGCGGGCCAAGAGGTACAGGATTCCTTTGGGTAAGTGAATCATGGATCCATAAATTAAACCCGCCCTTTTTAGATAATTTTGCAGCCCCTTGGGTAAGCCCTGAACATTATGAAATATTACCAACAGCAAAAAGATTTGAAAATTGGGAGAGATATTTCGGCGGACAAGCGGCATTAGGGAAAGCCTTAGACTATATGATGGACATCGGCATGGAAGAGATCTGGGAGCGCGTTCAGTTCCTTGCCACGCGATTGCGGGTAAAGCTTGCCATGTTAGAAGGGGTCACCTTGTGGGATCCAGGGCAGCAGAAATGCGGCCTTGTTACCTTCACAAAAAATGGCGTTGATCCAAATATGGCAAAACTTATTCTACGCCAAAAACATATTCATGTTTCAAGTTCAGAAACGCAATTAACCCGCACAGAACAAAGAAGCCTTGGGATCACAGAAACAATACGCGCGTCTGTTCATTATTATAATACAGAAGATGAAATTGACCGCTTCGTTGATGCTATTGATAAGATGATCATGCCTAAACCCTAGGCTTGATCCCTATGCGCACTTGCATCATCTTGAGATGATAAAAACTTATAAATCAAGGAAAGACAACTTACTGTCACAGCAGCAACAATAAATTCTAATGGCAAAAAGAATATATTCACGATGGCTTCATCCATAGGGGCCACGGCCATTTCATACCATACATCACCTATCACTGACGACGAAAAATATTGAAATCCAACATACAGAAAAGGCGCGTAGGCAAGCAGTGATACAAGCGCAATTATAATATAAATGCCGCTCATATTTAAAACATGTCCTTTTGTCGCACGCCAGCTGTCCTTAAATCCAGCGGGCGCCCCAATAGCGGAAGCGGGGAAAGTCATAAGAAACCGAACGACAACGAATACAGCCACAAACCCGATACATATAACGCCAATCCCAGCAAATATAGCGCCGATATTACTCAATGGGAATAAGTTATCTAAGATAAGCATGATTACTGCAAAAATGGCCGAAGCCAAAGGAAATCCGATATAAAAAATGGCAGAAACGGCAATAAATACCAATAGATAACGTATTTCACGACGCCCCACATGATAAGAGAACCAACCTACAGATTCTGGTGCTAATAAATGTCGATGCCATGCGGTTGCAAATGGAATTAAAACCATAAAAGCTAATAAATCGATAAGGTACAACACAGCACTTTCCATACTCAGTTCCCCTACCACAACCGTATTTTCACGATCACTCATAAAAATGAAAATACAATATAACGCTAAAGACAATATGAAAGGCATAGATGCTAATCTTACAAGCGTCCCTTTACTTACGAAGCAAAACATCATGGATTGTCTAACGGTATCTACAACAGGTAGTATTTTCATTTTAGTTCATTTCCTTTTTCCATAGAAAAATTCAATCGTATTTGGATCGACCTGTCAAATAAAAAGCCCTTTGAAAATCACAAAGGGCTTTTAAATATCAAGTAAATATGTGTGCTGAATTTATTCTTCAGGAACTGTTACCACGGCACCATCCAAATCATCAGATACACGAATTTGGCAACTTAAACGCGACGTTGCAGTCAACCCAAAGGCAAGATCCAACATATCTGTTTCATCTTCACTTGGCGGTCCAAGGCGGTCATATGTGGCCTGATCTAAAATCAGATGACATGTGGCACAAGCCAAAGAACCTTCACATGCAGCATCGATATCTACATCATTTTCAATTGCCGCTTCCATCAATGTATCACCATTTGGTGCATCGATTTCTTTACGATTACCTTGTGTATCTACAACTGTAAAACTAGCCATTTTTAATCTCTCAACAAAATTGCTCTTTAATAAAATTTCAGAGCGTCAAAAACATTTATCCCTTCATAAACAGACAGACCCGAATGTCAAATATTGTTTCTGAAAATGAGTCGTCTAAATGAAACTCTACATGTAACAACAAAAGGAAAAATTATGCTTTAGGGGTGAATTTCTGAATGGTATTGATGAACATAACCGCTGCGGCCTCAACTTCTTCCTTTGTTGTAAATCGACCTAGACCAACGCGAATACCTGCGGCGACTTCTGCAGGATCATGACCTAGCGCGCTTAAAACATGACTATGTGCGCCCCCGCCAGAACTACAAGCCGACCCGCTGGAGACAGAAAGATTATCAAGTGCAGCCATAATTTCAGCACCCTCCACACCAGGGATCGTGATATTTAAATTCCCCGAAAGCCTTTGTTCCATTGCACCGTTCAACGTCACTTGAGGACAAGAGGTAGAAATTTTTTGCCATAGAAAATCACGAAACCCTTTGAGACGCTGAGCTTCTTGTTCCATTTCCAGCATGGCAATATCACAAGCTTTTCCCATGCCCACACATAATGGAGGCGACAATGTGCCAGAACGCATTCCTTTTTCTTGGCCCCCACCATCCATCAAAGGATCAATAGCAATACGGGGACGTTTCCGCATGAATAAGGCACCCACACCTTTAGGGCCATAAATCTTATGCCCACTTATACTCATAAGGTCTATATCTAATTCTTTCATATCCAAAGGTATCTTGGCGACAGCCTGCGCCCCATCGCTATGAAGAAGTCCACCTACATCATGTACTAATTTAGCGACCTCTTTAATCGGCAATAATGTACCAATTTCATTATTCGCTGCCATGATGGAAACAAGGGCGGTTCTTTCATCAAGAACCTTTTTCAAAACCTCAAGGTCAAGCATACCGTCTGCTTCAACAGGCAAAACAGTGACCTTAAACCCTTCATTTTCAAGGCGTAAGGCACTTTCCAAAACACATTTATGTTCAGTTGCCAACGTAATCACATGATCTCTGCCCTCACGAGATTTACGGGCACGCGCAACACCTTTGATCGCTAAATTATTAGATTCAGTAGCTCCAGATGTAAAATAAATTTCCTTTTGATGGGCGCCAATAAGTTTGGCGATAGATTGACGCGCCTGATCAACAGCCTCCGCTGCCTCCCAGCCATGGCGATGGTCTGCGGAATGCGGGTTGCCAAATTTCTGCGTAAACCAAGGCATCATTACATCCACAACCCTTGGATCACACGGGGTTGTGGCATTATAATCTAAATAAATCGGGGCTACTGGCTTATTTCTCATGTCTTACTTTTTCCTCTTAGAGGCATAAGATATATAAGCCTCCAACATAGCAGCTAATTCTTCTTTCTTACTATCCCATCCAATGGAAATTCGAATGGCACACCCTGCAATTTCAGGATCATAGCCCATCGCGGATAGCACGTGGCTTTGCTTAACTTTACCCGAAGAACATGCGGAACCAGCGCTCACCGCGAAACCGGCAAGATCCATCGCCATCACTTGCGTTTCTGCCTTCACATGAGGCAAAGCAATATTACTTACACCAGCAACACGCGGCGCTTTTTCACCCATGATCTGTACATCAGGCACCGCTTGCTTCACATCACGTTCAAACTCATCACGCCATTGTTGTAAAACACCTAAATGCCCAACTTCACCCAAAGCAACTTCAGCCGCAGCACCAAATCCAGCAATCCCGATTAAATTTTCAGTACCAGACCTTTTACGTCTTTCTTGCCCTCCCCCATGGATAAGGGGGGTCAGGTCATAATTATCATCGATAATTAAGGCGCCAACTCCTTTTGGTCCTCCAATTTTATGGGCAGAGATACTCATAGATCGCAATGCCCCACCAATGGTCGGCAAATCAATTTTGCCTGCTGCTTGCACTGAGTCGCAATGCATATTCACATCGTACATGGCGGCAATATCTTTTATTTCTTCTATGGGTTGGATGACACCTGTTTCATTATTCACTGCCATCACAGAAAGAAGAATGGGGCGCTTTGGCTCAGCCGTTCTTGCTGCCAACAAAATAACGTCCAGTTCTTCAAGGTCTATTAGACCATTGGCGAGTACAGGAATACGTTCTGCTGATGGGCTGCTATCGATGACACAATCATGCTCTATACTGGATGTATAGATCTTCGTTTCCACATCAACACCCGAAAAGAGCATATTATTGGCTTCGGTTGCACCACTGGTAAATATTACTTGGTCCGCTTGTACGTGAGAAAGTTTTGCGACTTGTCGTCTGGCGATTTCCAAGGTTCTACGTGCCGCACGCCCAGCCCCATGGACTGAACTTGGATTTCCGACCAGATCCATTGCCAAAATCATGGCGTGTTTCGCTTCAGGGCGTAAAGGTGCCGTCGCATTATAATCCAAATATATCATTTACAATCTATAGTCCTATAGAAAAGGAAACCTTTCTATAAAGGCGACCTTTATCCAAGTAAAATACCATCACTTAACCTTACCAGATAAAAAATCGGTAAAAATACCTATTACTTAGTTAAGTGAACATTAGATAGAAAACAATAATAAGTTGGCAAAATAAGGAATTATGCTGATACTTTAGTTTCAAAAGGAAGGATAGATAAATCCTCTTGGCATAGCTGAAACAGGGTTACGACCTCTAACAATTGAACCATTTGCCGATTCATTTTATCCCATAAAATTTCAATTTTCGGATAAGCAGCAAAACTATTATCACGCCCGAATTCAGGATCAACCGCGCGTATGATATCTGCAATAACAATATTTTCAAGGTCACGACTTAACACGTACCCCCCACCTGGACCACGAACACTTTTTACCAATTCAGCTTTTTTCAGCTTGGAAAATATTTGTTCCAGATATGAGACAGAAATATCTTGTTTATGTGCTAAATCAGATAAATTTAGCGGCTTATTTTTATTACAACACGCCATATCAAACACAGCAATAACTGCATAACGGCCTCTTTTACTTAAACGCAATTTAGTCACCTCATTCCTTAATATTAGTGACATTTAAACACCAATTTACGAGGAAGCAAGAATAAAGTTAGCCAGCTAACTATAGTAGAATTATTCTAATAAAACAAAACTCACATATAGAAGTCAAAACCTCTTATTTAAGAGTCATCTTACTATCAATGGAATCTTTTTGATCAATACCAACCACAGGACCGCGTTCTTCAGTAATAGAAAGACGCGCCTCTAATTGCTTCACTTGCGCATTCAATCCTGATACATGATCCATTAACCCTTCGATTGCACGAGCAACAGGATCAGGTAAATCTCCTAAGGGTGTTCCATAAGGTGCAAACCCAGTATCAGAGCCGGCACGAGAAACCACCTTCGCAGGGATACCGACAACTGTTGCCCTTTCAGGAACGTCTTTAATCACAACAGCATTTGCACCAACACGAGCACATTGACCGACGTTAATAGGGCCAAGGATCTGCGCCCCGGAACCAACGACAACATTATCGTTCAATGTTGGATGGCGTTTTGTACAACGCTGCCCATCAGAGTTTTCAGAAGGGGATACCCCCCCTAATGTTACATCGTGATATAAGGTAACTTGGTTTCCAATTTCTGCAGTCTCACCAATGACAACACCCATACCATGATCAATGAATAACTTCTCTCCTATCGTAGCACCGGGATGAATTTCAATTCCCGTGAACCATCGCGCAAATTGTGACATGAAGCGGGGCAACAAACGCCAGCCTCTTAGCCACATTTTATTGGTCAACCTATAGACAAGAATAGCGTGCAAAGATGGGTAACACAAAGCGACTTCAATACGAGAGCGTGCAGCGGGATCGCGTTCGATCATTCCGTCAATTTCACGAATAATATATTTAATCATTAGTGTTCCTCCATCAGTCATAAAGTCAAAAAATATAGTGACCTTATTTAATTGCGGTTCTTATGACAGGTTACTTTAACAAAATCTAGACTGCTTTTCATTAATAATAAGCATTTATATGAATTTTAGGCCCAATGAAGGCCAGAGAATAGTTGACATCACCTACGAAAGAACCATATTTCATTCAGGAAGGAAGTGTCTGCTCATAATTGGGCAATCCAGACTTTCTTAAATCATATAATACCTCTTTCATATAAGAGGACACCAAAATTCGTCAACTATGGGGGATGAGAATTAAGATATCTTTATTGATTTATGCTTATGAACAATTGGAATAAGTCAGCATTATCTGACATATCCAACTGTCCAATTATTTATCAGTCAATATATCCAAATTGATCCTCTTTAACTCTGTCGTTTAATAAGTAAGGTCACCACACATCATGCCTGAAGTCATTATCAACGGACCAGAAGGTCGTATCGAAGGTCGTTACACCCCGGGTAAAACAGAAGATGCACCTATCGCATTATTCTTACACCCTCACCCGGTCCACGGCGGAACAATGAATAATAAAGTTGTTTACGCCATGTTCCATCACTTTGCACAGCGCGGCTTTGCAACATTACGCTTCAACTTTCGCGGTGTAGGCCGTAGCCAAGGCATCTATGACAAGGGCGAAGGTGAACTTTCTGATGCTGCGTCTGTTTTAGATTGGCTGCAAACACAAAACCCAAATGCTAAACAATGCTGGGTAGCAGGGTTTTCATTCGGTGCATGGATTGGAATGCAACTTTTGATGCGTCGACCAGAAATCACTGGCTTCATCTCTGTAGCGCCACCTGCAAACCTATATGATTTCAGCTTCTTGTCTGGATTGATGCTACAAGGCGATGTTGATGAAATCGTGCCAGCTGATTCAGTTGAAAAGTTAGCCGAAAAATTAAATATGCAACAAGGTATTCATGTTGAATATCATTTAGAAAACGGTGCTGATCATTTCTTCTCTAATATGCTAGAGCCAATGACAGACCGCATCAGTGCGTATTTAGATGTGAATGGACCTGATCGTACCTAATAAAAGATACGACCAGAAATAATCATTTATCGCAAATGTTTAAGCGGGTGGCAGAACAATCTGACCACCCGTTAATTCTTTGGGGGCACCCGTTGTTAAAGGAAAACTAATCGGTAACCCTCGACTGCAACGCTTTGCGAGAAAAGCAAAGGCTTGTGCCTCTAATGCATCCCCATCCCAATTCACGTCCTCAACGGCGCTAACTTTTGTTTTTACTGATTTCTCTAATAATTCCATTAAGAATATATTTTTCCGCCCACCGCCGGTGACCAACCATCTATCAGGGACTGTTGGCAGTAATTTTCCTGCCCATACTATCGATGAAACAGTGAAGGCTGCTAACGTTGCAAGGCCATCCTCTAATGACAAATCAGAGACATCAACATCATTAAATGCATTTCGATCAAGTGACTTTGGTAAGGTCTGTTCGAAATACTGATTCTTCATCCAACGCGACAACCGTTTATGCTCAATTTTTCCAGTTCTAGCGCGTGCACCTTGATAATCAAAGGCCAAACTTGACTTTTCCATTATGAAATCATCCATCAAGGCATTTGCTGGACCGGTGTCAAAGGCGAGCATATGTCCTTCAGCATCAATAACAGTGACATTTGCAACACCACCTAAATTCAAGACAGCAACAACTTGACCATCACCCTCTAACCCCTCGACAAGAGCTTTATGAAATACAGGGGCTAATGGGGCACCTTCCCCACCAGCAGCAACATCAGCAGAGCGGAAATCATAAACGACAGGAATTCCTGTTTCTGAAGCAAGAAGTGGACCATCCCCAAGCTGAATTGTTAAGTCGTTTTTCGGGTCGTGATGTGTGGTTTGTCCATGGAACCCAACCCACTTCACGTCAGTTGAGGAAAGGTTTGAAACGTTGAGCAATTCCTTAACCACATCTGCATGCAACATGGTCAAATCATGCTCCACTGCATCAACGTCATCGTTGCGCTGAATTTGTCCAAACGTCCTTTTTATTCGCTCCCTAAACTCTCCTGTATAAGGCAAATAATAGGTAGCACCATATTCTATGACGTTGTCACCATCAGTTTTAATCAATGCCCCATCGACTCCATCAACAGAAGTGCCACTCATTAAACCAATACAC
>CBFCZA010000077.1:0-10109 GCA_965602285.1 uncultured Curvivirga sp.
GATCCCAAATTGAGCCATCAATTCATCAGTCAACTTTTTGCAGGTCACAGGATCCCCAACAAAAACAGGAACGATATGGCATTCCGAAGGCATTACAGGAAAACCTGCATCCTTTAATTTTATCTTTAATGTTTCAGATCGTTCTTGATGGGCAGCACGTATCGATTCGTCCTCTTTCAAAATACGAATACTGGTCAATGCACCAGCTGCAACCGCAGGCGGAAGAGCCGTCGTGAAGATAAAACCATCGCCAAAAGATCTAACAAAATCGACAATTTCACGGCGCGCAGCAATATAACCACCAACAACACCAACCGCCTTACCCAAGGTTCCTTGAATAATATCAATTTGATCCATAAGCCCATCGCGTTCAGCAATACCAGCCCCATGTTTGCCATACATGCCAACGGCATGCACTTCATCCAGAAATGTTAATGCATTATATTTCTTACACACATCAATTATTTCTTTTAGAGGCGCAACATCACCATCCATAGAATAGACAGATTCGAAAATAACAATTTTGGGCGCAGCAGGATCATCCGCTGCCAAAAGGCGCTCCAAATCCGCTACATCATTATGCTTCCAAACACGTTTCTCTGCGCGGGATTGACGAATACCTTCAATCATTGAATTATGATTTAAAGAATCTGAATATAGAATACAGCCTTTGATTTCACGTCCCAAGGTCATCAAGGTGGTTTGGTTTGCCACATAGCCAGAAGTGAACAAAAGAGCCGCTTCTTTTTGATGCCAGCTTGCCAGTTCTTGTTCCAACAAAGCGTGATAATGTGCAGTACCAGAGATATTTCTTGTCCCACCAGCCCCTGCGCCACATTCCGCTAAGGCCGTTTGCATCGCATCAATCACCCGTGAATCTTGTCCCATGGCCAAATAATCATTTGAACACCAAACAGTTACATTTTCACGCGGATCCTCGTTGGTATCGTTATAATAGTTCACGGCAGGAAATTGCCCGACTTGGCGCTCTAACTCCGCAAAAATGCGATAGCGCCCTTCTTCATGAAGCTGGTCAAGTTTCTTTGAGAAAATGTGATCAAAAGTCATAATAAAATCCTACAAAACAACGGCACAAATTTATAAAAAAAGCCGAAGCACTTTGTAGAATGCCTCGGCTGATTTTTCAACAGTTAGGGTAATTAAAATATATAAGTTACCTTATTATTTTTCATATGCCCTATTTATACGCCCCATTGCCCCGAATCTTTGAGCCATTGCTCTGTATCAGCTAAGGCTTTTCCAAACCCTTCGACCAACATGTCTAATTCTTCGCCAGTGATAATCAATGGGGGAGAGAAAGCAATACCATCGCCACCCATTGCACGCAAAATTACACCATGTTCCTGTGCACGCCCAACAAGATAAGGGCCAACAGCCATTTTAGGGTCAAAGTTTTCTTTGGTCTCTTTATTGGCAACAAGTTCAACACCTGCGATCAATCCAGTACCACGAACTTCACCCACCAACGGATGATCAGCGAATTTACGCAAACCATCTTGAAGATGATGCGCCACAGATTGAACATGCCCAAGAATGTCACGTTCTTCATAAATTTTAAGCGTTTCTACCGCCACAGCCGCAGCCACAGGGTGGCCAGAATAAGTATATCCATGCCCGAATGTGCCAATCTTACCAGAGTTTGCAGATATAGTAGATGCAACCTCGTCATTCACTAAAACGGCAGAGATAGGCAGATAAGATGAAGAAAGAGCCTTCGCAACACACATAATGTCAGGTTTCATATCAAATAATTCTGATCCAAACATCTTACCCGTACGGGCAAAGCCACAAATAACTTCATCTGCTACAAACAAAATATCATATTTATTAAGCACCGCTTGCACTTTTTCAAAATATGTTTTTGGCGGAAGAATAACACCACCAGCGCCCATGATTGGCTCTGCAATAAATGCAGCTACCGTATCCGGGCCTTCATCAAGTATCATCTTCTCAAGATTATCAGCTAAACGCGTTGCAAAATCTTCTTCACTTTCGCCCTCTTCACCAAAACGATAATAATGCGGGCAATCCGTATGCATGATATTTGCTATAGGCAGATCAAAATCCATATGATTATATGGCAAGCCAGTCATACTTGCAGAAGCAACTGTAACACCATGATAGCCTTTGGTGCGTGCAATGATTTTCTTTTTATCTTTGCGACCTTTGGCATTGTTATAATACCAAACCATTTTTACCACAGTGTCATTGGCTTCAGAACCAGAGTTACAGAAAAAAGCCTGTGCCATTGGTACTGGGGCCATTTTCACCAGACGTTCTGCCAAATCAACAGCAGGGTTCGTGGTTTTATGGGCAAACAAATGATAATAAGGCAACTCACCCATTTGTTTGGTTGCTGCATCGACCAAGCGTTGTTCGCTAAACCCAAGCGAAGTAGACCAAAGGCCAGCCATACCTTCTATGTAACGGTTACCATTTGTATCTGTAATCCAAACCCCTTCACCTTTTTCAGCGACCATTGGGCCGATCTCTTTATGTTTTTCTTGGTTTGTGTATGGGTGCATTAAATATGCAATATCCCGACTTTCAACAGAATTACCGACATTACTCATACCACGTTTCCTTTATCAAAATGGCTTAATTTGTGATCACAAATAGATAAACTTTGAGGACCGTACAAAAAAGAGATAGGGCAATCAAGATGAAAATGCCCTTCCCCATCCCAGCTTTTATCTATTAGTGATATACAGATTGGATTTACATAGTCTAATATGCACAAAACAAAGAATATATAATAAAGAATTCACAGGGGTTATGAATGATTATCACTTTTGGATCTATTAATTTGGACATTACGTTTCCATTGGACCACATACCCCAAGCAGGAGAGACCGTTTTAGGTAAAACATTCTTGATGAGCTCCGGTGGAAAGGGAGCAAACCAAGCCCTTGCGGCCTCTCGTGCGGGAACAAACACCACCATGGTCGGACAGGTGGGCAAAGATGGCTTTGCAGATGAAGCCCTAAAACTATTAAGGGCAGATCAGGTTAATTTAGATCATATTGTTATTTCAGACCTACCAACGGGCTGTGCATCCATTTGGGTAGATCGCGGGGGGGAGAACTCTATCGCGGTTGCCTCTGGGGCTAATCTGTCGGTATTGGAAACGCAGGTTCCCGACGCATTATTGACCGGCACGAATTGGTTACTCATACAGATGGAAACGCCGGCTGAAGAAAATTGGAAATTAATTCGCCGCGCTAAAAAAGCTGGCAGCCATATCATTTTAAATGCAGCCCCAGCCAGCTTTGTCCCGCTGGATATATTGAATCTTATAGATATTCTAATTGTGAATGAAGGTGAAGCACGTATAATTTCAGGACACTTAGATATGAATGAAGAAAACATCACCCGCCTTCCCCGCCGGTTTTCTGAAAAATTTGGCCTTCAATGTATTTTAACCATGGGCGGGGCTGGCAGCCTTTATTTCGGCCCAGAGGGAGGATGGTCGACACCTGCCCTACCTATCGCTGCTGTGGATACTACTGCTGCTGGTGACACTTTTGTGGGTTTCTTTGGTGCATGCATATCACAAGGAAAAACCATCGAAGAATCCTTACGCCTTGCTAGCGTAGCAGCGGGGCAATGCTGCCTAACTTCAGGGTCACAGACGTCCATACCTACAATAGAGTTGGTGCTTGAAAACTTAAATAGCCTTCCCCCTAGTACTGCATTAACCATCGGGTAAGACCCAAATTTAAATTAGCTTATGGATTCTAGAATTTGATCAATCTGCGTTTCATCCAAAGTGTAGCTTAATTTATGCAGACGGAAGCTATCTTCTGAAATTCGATCAAAGAATATACGTGTTTCTAGGTCTAATCTCTCCGTCAGCCATTCAATACGGGCCCAGCCTTGCTCCTTAGCAAGCCTAGCAATATTGACCATAAGGTGACTTCCTAATTTCTGACGACGTAAAGATTCTTCAACATATAAATGGCGGATAGAAACACAGTTGCGGCCAAGGATCGCGTCATAAGTTATGTTAAAGACTAAACATCCGCATATTAAATCATCAATTTCAACCAACAATGCCTGAAAATGACCTTCTTGATCGGGGCTATGTTGTGCTAAACGACCTTCTAAATCTTTAACCGCCACAGAACGAACTGTCGGGTCATCCTCTAGCTTCTCAACTGTTTGCTGCTGTTCTGACAACGCAGTCATCATCCGTGCCAATGCCCCCGCATCAGACGAATCCGCCAAACGAAAATTCACATTAGACATAAAGTCGACCTTCACTAAATTGCATTAATATTTTAATGAACAAACTCATTGCGCGCCAGCGCCAGCTCCCCACATGATGTTTGGCCCACCTGCTAATTCTACAACCATTTGATAAGCTGCCTTTAATTGTTCATCACCCTCTTTATCGGGATTATCCTCGATCAAACGATCAGGGCGAATGCCACCATTCACTGTACGTCCACTTGGGGTAAAATACAGGGCTGTCGTCAACTTAATGCCCCCACCTAAATAATAAAGTGGTATGACCGACTGCACACTTCCTTTGCCGTAGCTGGTTGCACCCATCAGCACTGCACGATGATGATCTTGTAAAGCGCCAGCAACGATTTCTGATGCAGATGCCGAACCTTCATTTATCAAAACCACAATAGGTTTGCCATTCGTTGCATCCCCAATGGAGGCATTAAATACTTCTTCACCTACACGTTCGCGGGTGGAGACAACCGCCTTACGATCAAGAAAGGCACCGCTAACATCGATAGCTTCGCGTAACTGACCACCGGGGTTATTACGTAAATCCAAAACATATCCATTAAGCCGTTCACCAAGGTTTGCTTCTATTTCTTTAATAGCATCTTGAATTTTGTGTCCAACATTGTCGGTGAAGTTCGTGATGCGCATATAGCCCACATCCCCTTCAATATCCCAACGAACGCTCTGTAACGAAATAAGGTCACGTCGTATCGTCACATCAAAAGACGCCATACCATCGCGTGCAATAATAAGATCAACAGACGTTCCAATACGCCCCCGAAGGAAGGCAATTGCGTCACTAACCGTCATCGGTCCTATATCAATACTATTTGCATGGGTTATAATATCGCCGGGCTTAAGGCCTGCACGTGCTGCGGGACTATCTTCAAAGGGGGAAATGATCAATAACCCCTTATCATGCTTAGAAATTTCTATACCAAGACCCGCATAGGCACCACTAATCTGCTCTTGAAACGAACGATATGTTTCTTCATCGAAATAAGTACTATAATCATCCAGTGAAGCGAGCAAGGCTTCTGATGCGGTTTCATCAAACGTTCCTGCAGCAAGGCGTCCGTTTTTCAAGGCTTCTTCACGGACACCCGCTAATGCAGCAAGGACCAAAGCCTGCCCATCTACGGGGTGAACATAAAGTTCCTGTGCATTTCTATAAATGGTGGGGAACAGATTTAAATCATATCCCTTGATCTCACTGCTTTCCAAAATAGAACCGTCGGCCTTCGCCATATCCACCAATTGTGCCGTCACGCGGCGCGCCTCTTTATTTGGCATTTGAATAGGCATGCCACAGCTAGCAATCACCGAGACCACAAAAGTTAACATTATAAATGTCAAAAATTTTACATATATTTTCCGGAGCATAAACAAGCCAGCCTATTTTAACGTCATATTAAAAACATGTTATATGATTCGCCCGTAAAGGAGAAAGCACCAAATCACAATCTGTTTCATAAATCATTACCGATAGAAGCAATAATTCTGCCAAGTTAGCTCACAAGAGTTTTAAAGCAGAAGACACTTCTTCAATAACACCATTCCAATCGGCACGTTTTGATTGGCGAAATAACTTGACCGTTTGATACCAATAGCTTTCGTGGCCTTCTAATTCCCAGCGCCATTCAGGCACAAATTTCAACATCACCCATGTGGGGCAACCCAAGCCACCAGCAAGATGCGCCGTCGATGTATCAGAAGAAATCACAAGATCCATCAACCCCATCACCGCGGCCGTATCAACAAAAGCATGGCCATCATTATCCAACTGATCACCAAGATCCATTACATTGTCAGGAAGCCCCCCTTCTATAGGTCGCGGCTCTCCTTCTGACATTTGTAATAAATAAAACTTGCAGTTTTTCTGATCAAAAAATGGTATGATATCTTTGAATGTTAATGACCGGCCCTGCTCTGCGGGGGAATTAGGGTCCCCTTGCCAAATCAAGCCAATTTTCTTGATATCAGGCTGAAGGGAATTGAAGTCCTCCTCAAGCTTTTTGGTCCATTTTTCGGTTAAGTCTGGATCAATGGTTAAATGCGGTGATGAAAAATCATTCGCAATATCATTGCGTCCCAGCTCTAATGCCAAAGGTAAGCTCATCATTGGTATGGCAAGTTCACACGTGGTATCGGCTAAAGTTTCAACCAATTCATAATCGCCAATCAAATGGGTTATCAATTTATGTAATTTAGGGCGCAACCGTAATTGAACCTTTGTTGTCCGGCGCGCTACTTCGGGCAAAAATCGAGAAAACTGGATACAATCACCAAAGCCTTGCTCATCAAAAACCAGAAGGCTTTTCCCCTCAATGCTGTCACCGTAACGCCATAATGGGCAGGGCAATTGCGCCACTATATCGGCTTTATGCTCCCAATGACTTTCATACCCGACAAAACCTTCTTTAAGATTACCTTGCAACAAAAGGTTTTGGCCTAAGGTGAATTTAGCCAAAAGGTTATCAGGGTTAACAGCCGTTTCTTTTTCTAACAAAGCACTAGAAGCCGCCATATTTTTCACATTTCGATACGCAAAAGCCAATGGCAACACGACATCTTTTTCTTGCGCGGGATCTGTAAGTGCTTGTTCATAAGCCTCAACAGCATGTTCTATGTCACCTATTTCATGATATGCATGGCCCAACCATTTATAGAGTCCGAAGTCTTCGGGGTATATATCTAAAGCATGTGTTAATGACTTAATAGCGAGGTCAGGGCTTCCTGTTTGCAACTCCAAAACACCTAACTGCACTATAGCCGTAGGATGGCCTGCTTGAATCTTCAAAACGTCCCGACAGGCACCTAATGCAGCTTTTTGATCACCTTTAACCAACAATAACTTTACGCCCATCACAGCTATTTCAATGTTATCTTGCCATCTATTCCTTGCACTATCTAATAAGGCCACAGCTTGCTCTATTTGTCCTGTATCAATCGCTTGATCTACAACAGATAAAACTTTTTCGATTGCTGATTTATTCTCTGCATCCACGGCGACTTAACCTTAAAATAGTATATTCAAATTGATAATCTCTTTGCAGCTATTGCAAATCAGATTAGGCTACCTTTCAATCGCCTGCAAGTCACAAGCGAAAACAACCTCATCTTGGTTTCAATATTTGAATGGAAGAATGAAAAATGACCTTATCAGCACCAGTATCTTGGGGTGAACTCATTGATAAAATCACCATTTTAGAAATTAAAATTGAACAAATGAGTGATGCTGAGAAACTAAAAAATGTACAACATGAATATGATGTACTTTCCAAAACCCGCGACAGTTTTGCCCCTCTACCGAATGGTTTAGGTGACCTCACGAAAAGCTTGAAAGAAATCAACAAACAGCTTTGGGATATTGAAGATGACATCCGCGACCAAGAACGCCAAAAACAATTTGGCGATCGTTTTGTTGAATTAGCCCGTGCCGTATATTTCACCAATGACAAACGTGCCAATCTTAAACGGGATGTAAATGACCTTATGGGGTCTGATGTCGTGGAAGAGAAGTCTTATCAAGATTACGAATAGATTATTCCCACAGCCCACTTCGCTAGTTCGGCTTTCTAATTAAAGTCATACCATCTCCGATAGGAACCAAACTTATATCCACGGAAGGATCATCACGGATATGGGCATTAAATTCCCGCAACGCTATGGTTAAATTTTCGTCATTCGCAAGATCCGCCACACGCCCCCCCCACAATACATTATCAAAAATCATCAATCCACCGGGGCGAAGGAACTCCATTCCACGTATAAAATAGCTGATATAGCTGCCCTTATCTGCATCCACAAACATCATATCTATTTTACCAAGAAGACCTTCATCTTCCAAGGCGTCCAAAGTATCATGTGCCAGTGCAAGGCGAAAATCTATCTTTTCTAAAAGGCCACCTTCAGCCCAATAACGCTGCTGTATCTCACGATGTCGTGCATCATGATCGCACGCAATAAGCTTTCCGCCCTCAGGTAAAGCCTTTGCAACTACTGCGGCACTATAACCTGTAAACACCCCGATTTCGATGGCTATTTTGGGCTGTTGCATCAGCGTTAAGCTACGCAAAAAAGCACCTTGTTCTGGTGTAATTTGCATCCGCCCAGCAGGATGCATTGCCGTCTCTTCACGCAGTCGTACAAGGAAATCATCTTCGCGTACCGCCTTGTTTCGAATATATTCAAACACTGGGTTATCCAGCTGAAACATATCATTTGTCATTTTCAAACCCTTTTAAGTGCTCTTACGAATTCGACCGGACATAATTTTAATTAATCGTCCATCAATAGCCGCTAAACCAAGGGCAATCATTGCCATACCTATGAAATGCTTAGCCTGCAATACTTCGTTCAAGAAACTTACCCCTAACAAAATAGCACTAATCGGCACCAATAATGTCACAAGCATAATATTTGTGGCCCCTGCTGCGGCTAAAATACGAAAGAATAATAGATACGCAATAGCTGTGGCGAAGAAGGCCACAAATAAAACCGCTCCAATCGTGCGATAGCTAGGCATGTCTATTGTCCAAGGCTGATCTACCACCAAAGCAACAGGAATTAAAAACAATGTTGCAGCTGTCATTTGACCAGTAGCCGTTGCCAAAGGTTTTATGCCCATTCTCTTGAACCTGCGCCCCCAAACACCAGAGAAAGCATAAGATAACGTAGCACCAAGGCAGGCTAACTGTGCCCATAACTGATCCCCAAGGGAACTTAAAGAATCCATTCCAATCATAAAGGCGACACCAGAAAACCCGACCAAAACCCCAAGGATACGATTGGTACTTAACTTTTCATCAGCGGTGAATACATGGGCTACCAAAACGGTAAAAAGCGGAGTTGCAGCATTCAAAATTGACGCTAAACCAGAAGCGATATGTGACTGCCCCCAAACAATGAGTGTGAATGGTATCGCATTATTCAAAAGCCCCATACCGAGAAATGCCAACCAACTGACCCGATCCGTAGGCATGGATTGTCCCATTATTTTCAAGATCAAATACAAGGCCATCGCAGCTAGGCTTACACGAAGGGCAACAAGAAAAAACGTCGGCAACTCCTGTACAGCAATAGCATTTGCGAAATAAGATCCACCCCATAATATAGAAAGCGTGATCAGCATGATCCATTCTCTTAGACCCATGGTGGTATTCACTTTATGGTTTTCAGACATTTTTCATTACTTTCTTCTCCCCCCATGAAACACCACGATCCGTTCGTTTCACCTTCTACTCTTTAATAAACGCAGAACTTATAGAATAGCAATCATCTAATCATTCCGATTCTTGGTAAAATCACATTTCTTCTAAATTTTTGATTGTCAGACCATTATGAACTTAATACAAAAGCCTCAGTGGTTCCGTAGCTCATCTGGATAGAGCACCTCATTCCTAATGAGGGGGCAACAGGTTCAAGTCCTGTCGGGACCACCATCTCCCACCTACTCTAAACTACTTTTTTACTCATAAAAACAGATAGTTATAAGACAAACCCTCAAAACATAACCACAACCATTGCGACATTACATACGCTCGTATATGCTGTATTTTGCTGCAAGTTGATACCTATTTGATACCTAGATACGAATTTTGATACCTAGTTTGATACTTAGATTTCATGTTTTGGGAGAGTAAAATGCCAACAATAAAATTAACGAAGCGTTCTATTGAACTTCAAGAGGCTGGATCAAAGGATATTTTATTGTGGGATACGGAACTCAAAGGCTTCTTCTGCAAGGTGGCAAAATCAGGAAATAAGAGCTTTAACATCTATTATCGAAACCAAGCAGGACAGCAACGCCGCCCAAAGATAGGAGCCGTTGGCACCCTCACCTG
>CBFCZA010000078.1:0-10026 GCA_965602285.1 uncultured Curvivirga sp.
GAACGCAAACAGCTTTCCTGATTCCGTTTGTATATATACAGCGCCATCAGCAACAATAGGCGGCACCCGAACTGCACCATCAACATCTACGCGACCAAGCAACGTCCCTGTATATGGGGAAATCGCAACAACATGCCCTAAATTATTTCCAAGGATTAAACGATCCCCAGCTAATACAGGACCAACCCAGTTAATAGGATCCTGCTGATCCTCTGGATCTTCCCAAATAGGTAAGCTTTGTAGCCATAGAACACGTCCACCTCTTCTCGTCATCGCAACCAAATGGCCTTCATTTGCAAGTACATATAAAAACTCCCCTACTATCCAAGGAGTATTAATACCACCAACTCTACGATCCCAAATTCGTGCCCCCGAACGCATATCAAGTGCTACCATACGTCCGGATTGACTTACAGCATATCCAACACCACGATCAATGATTGGTGCACCACGAACATCAGATAATGAAGACAAAGCGTCAGAACGACGTACGGATGTTAAACTATCATTCCATAAGACACGGCCATTGTTTACACGAAGAGCAAAAACTTCACCAGAACTATATGGAACTAAGGCTAAGTCATTGAAAATAGCAGCACTACCACCGCCAATCATACCCGCGGTTTCAGAAAAACCAGCATGGCCCCACATTTTTTTACCTGTTTTAGGTTCAAAAGCCATTGTTTGATTATCAATACTTACCGCGATCACTGCAGATTTATTAACCGCAGGTGCAGATCGAACGGGGCCAGACAAAGGTGCGCGCCACAATTCAGAACCATCCATCGCAGATAATGCAACCAAATCAGCAAAACCAGTCGTCAGAAATAACCGCCCTTCTGAATAAGCTAATCCACCACCAAAGGCTTCTTCATCTTCCTCGGGAACTTCTAATTCTGTTTCCCATATGGTTTTTCCTGTTTTAACGTCAAAAGCTGAGATCAGATAGTCAACATCAGAAGCATATACAACACCATCAACAACAATAGGAGATGTTAAAACCCGTGCTTCATCATCACCACCATCCCCAAAATCGGTCTTCCACGCTAATTTCAAATCACCGGCATCAAGATGATGCATTGCATGATCTGAATAACCACCAAATTGTGGCCAATCACGATTTTTATATGGCTTCGGCAATTTTATTTTCAAATCAGAAAGGCGTGGATCAGGTTCTAAGTCCGTATCCAACAATAACACAGACAAGCGTTTTCCGGGTAATGGTGGTGCTTCATCATCACCAATCCAACCGCCGCATCCTGCAAGTAAAGATACTGCAGAAATACCGAGAACTAGCTTAATTAAAAGATCCTTACTTTTTGGCATTCCCATGAAGCTACTTATCCCTCGACTGCGTGCAATAATTCTGTACCACGGGCGCGAGCCGCACGTGGTGCAGCAGCATCGTCAGTGATTCGTTTCAAATAATCGGCAGCAAGTGTTTTATCGCCTGTTTTCATCGCCAAGATAGCTGCTAATTCACGTGCGGTGAAGCGCCATGCCATATCGTCATTAGTTTGTGGTGTTATTTTTTCTAGTAATGCAGATGCATCACCACCATCAATTTGATGCATAACGGAAAATACGACTGCTAAATCACGGTAAAGCTTCTCAATCCCATCATCAGCAGCCAATGCCTCATAAATAGCGACAGCGCCTTCTTGGTCATCGGCTTTCACTTTCAAAGCAGCCTGTTGTAGGCGGGAAATAGCAGCATATCCTTCACCACCATCCTGAGAAAGTGTAGATAACAACGCATCAGCTTTCTCATAATCATCGCCACGACCTGCTTGTACAGCTTGATCGAATTGATTAGCGCGCTCTGTATTTAAAGAACTACTATACCCCTGCCAGCCTTTATAACTTGCAGTCGCCACAACAATAACCACAGCCAAGGCGATAACATAATTACCATATTTCTTCCAAAGCTCTTCCGCTTTATCCTTGCGTAGATCTTCTTCAACTTCATCAAAAATATCAGCCACTATTATATCCTTTAATTACGTGATCACTGCCCCATTTAATATATATAGATAAATGCAGCTAAAACCTGTTGATATTACATCGCGTGTCCTGCCCAAAAGGTCAAGTCTTGCAACACTAATATTCTTAATTTTTCACGTGTTTCCATATTTTTCTTTTATAAAAACTTCACAGCAGAGCAAAAACTGGCCCGTATTTTGCTTTTATTGAAGTGGCTCAAATATAAAATGGCAAAAATTGCCGCTTGGTTTTCTTTTAGGCAAAATTAAAAAACAACGCCTAGATAATAATATTAGGAATAAAAAATGAAAAAACTGACATATTTCTTCAAGATCAGTGGTTTATTTCTTCTACTTAGTTTTGTTGCTGGATGCACATCCTCAACAACACCGGCTATAGCTTTCTTATCGACGGTAACTGGTGTGGTTCTTGATGATAAATTACCAACAGACTACATAGCCGAAGCCTTCACAGATAAAGATTGCTCTTACATCAGGCAATTAGAAGACGGTGGTCCCTTATGCCGATCTGCCGACTACGGCAAAGTAATCGCAAAACCAATATATTGCTACAAAGCATTAGGTGGCGTTTCTTGCTTCAACGAACCAGATCCATATGGCGATGGGCAAACTAAAATTCAATAAACATATTGTTTTAACGTTTTTGGTTACAATTTTAATTGCCAGCATCTGAATCATGTTAAAAATTTATGGATATATTCTTATTATCCTAAACTGAGCATGTTTATTTATGAGTAATTTAGTTCATTTTCCAAAAAGATTACCTGATAAAGGTCGTATATTTTCAGGGCAAAATAACAAGCGATCCAAACAACTTTTCTTCACTCAAGAAGAATTCAGATCTTTACTCGCTGAATATTCAAACCATGTGGCAACAGGTGAATGGAAAGACTATGCAATTGATTGCCTAGCAGATAAAGCATGCTTTTCGATTTATAGACACAGCCACGAGGCTCCCATTTTTCAAATTTCAAAGCGGAAAAATGGAAAACATATGGAATTTTCCCTTATCACTCAGCATCGAACGATTAAACGAAGCCGTGACGTTTCGGTCATCATAAACCTTTTAAAAACTCCCTTTAAACTTATCTAAGGAATCGCTTTAAGTGAGCTCCTTAAAACACAAGAAACCTCTATTGCGACTCCGTGATAGTTTTTCTTGTTTTTGATTTTTTTTATCCATTTTAATAACTAAATAACCCACAAGACTTAGTGGTTATCCCTAGTTTTCCGCCAACTACAAAAAAAGTTAAAATTCACTTGAAACAAGAACAAAATGGCGTATATTGTGAATAGAATTAAAGCACCTACTATATATATGGTCACAAACCACATAGACCCACTAACTATATATAGTAGGCAGGCTTTTTAGGGTATTTAACAAAATATAATGTCACAGAACCAATTAAAACGAATATCTAGTGATAGATATGGGGGCGTTTAATCGGTGAAACGACAGGGGTTTAAAAAAATGGCTACGGAATGGACAGAAGACCGCGTTGAAACACTTAAAGGCCTATGGCAAAAAGGGTATTCAGCACGCCAAATCGCCGAGCAACTAGGCGGCGTTACTAGAAATGCAGTGATTGGTAAAGCACATCGTATGGGACTATCATCTCGTCCTTCACCAATCAAAAAGACTGTTAAGTCTGCACCACCTGCAGCATCTCCACTTAATCATGTTAAGGAAAGAAATTGCCAATGGCCTATTGGTCATCCAGGTAGCGATGATTTCCATTTCTGTGGCGAAAATGCTGAAGCAGGCCGACCATATTGCACAGACCATTGTGGCGTTGCATATCGTCGTGTTTCAGCAAGTAGTGAAAATGCAGCTTAATAAAATTCGCTATAAATAACTAAAAAAGCCGCTTCAATTCTTTGAGGCGGCTTTTTTATTAGAATTTTGTTCTTCTATTCTGGAAAACCCACCTCTGCTAAAGCGCCGACAAACAAAGCCTTATTCCCTTCTAGTTGAAAGGGTAGAGTTTTAACAAATGCACTCACTGTAAAGTCATGGGATAATTTCAATGCTAATTCCCTGTGTTCTTTGGCCTTTTCAAGGTCACCTGACTTACAATATGCAGCTGCAAAGAAGACATGCTCTGGCATTTGAATATTACTAATTTTCTTTAAATATCTGATAGATTCATCAAATCTTTCAGCAATAAAGTGACAACGTGCAATATTATACGCCCGACCGTTTAGTGCAAAGGGATCAAGATCATTAGCACGATCAATCCATTTAATACCTTCATCAGGTTGGCCAGACCACATGAATAGAACTCCCTTTTGAGATACAATTCTTGGATCATTTGGATTGATTGAAAATGCTCGATTATGATGATATTTTGAGCGTTCGAAATCTGATTGAATCAAGCGTATTTCACATAAGAGCCTATGGCATTCAACATCACTTTCATCAATTGCATAAGCTTTTTCAGCGTTCTCTACGCATGCAGGGAGAGAAATTTCAGCTGGAATGAACCCTCTCGTCCATGACTGACCATAGGTACATGATAGCTCGGCATATGCAGGCGCATAGCTCGGATCTTTCATAATTGAACGTTTAAGGGATTCTATGGCAATTTTATTATCTTCAACTGTGCCCTGATAATGATGATATCGCCCACGTAAAAGACAATCATGTGCATCCATGCTTGTAGGGGCTTTACGTTTCACAAGTTCAGTATCTGCTGCATCTATTCTTCCTGGTAAGATACCAACAATTATTTTTGTTATTTCATCTTGAACAGCAAAAACATCTTCAAGTTCTCGATCGTATCGATCTGCCCATAAGTGGGTGCCATTACGTGCATCTATCAACTGTACATTTATACGTACCTTATTCCCTGCTTTCCTTACGCTCCCCTCCACAACATAAGTTGCATTTAACTCCTGCCCTATATCAATGATATTCTTAGCTGTTCCTTTAAAAGAAAAGCTTGAGTTACGTGCAATAACGGAAAGCGACGCGTAACGAGATAGGTCTGATATAATATCTTCAGAAATACCATCGGCAAAATAGGTTTGTTCATCTCCACCGCTCATATTATCAAATGGCAGAACTGCAATCGAAGGCTTTTGATACAAATCCTCTTCTTCAATTAAGATATTACGCTCTTCAGATATTTTATTTTCAGTTCCTGAAGCTTCAACGATTCTTTTAACGGAACGTTCTTGATGAATATCAATGTGAAACGCATGAACTGGCTCTGCAATATTCTTAACAGATATAGGTCCCATATCCTTTATAGGAACATCCATTTTTCCTGATATTTGTTCAAAAACAGATTTAGAGATACATATTCCACCGGGTTCAGCTAATGTTTCCAGACGTGCCGCTACATTGACTCCATTGCCATAGATATCCCCTCTATCAACCATAACTTCACCCAAATTAATGCCAATACGAAATAGCATTTCTTCATTCTCACCTAGGTCAGCATTTTGGTTTTCAAGCTCTCTTTGCAAAGCAATGGCGCAATCTACAGCATCTATTACACTGTCAAACTTTGCTAATATTGCATCGCCAGCATAATGTACAACCTCACCTTCATGGGTTTCTATATAATTTTCAAAGTGCGTTAAATAACAGCTTAATAATTTATGAGTAGCTTCCTCATCAGAGGACGTAAGTTTACTATAGCCTGCAACATCGGCGTATAATATGGCCAAAAGCTTTCGTTTAAACTCTCTAGACGGCATTGCTTCCCCCTACGATCAAATCATGCTTTGAGCTTAACCCAAAACAAGTAAGGGAGGTATATATTTTTTTATGGGTATCAATTAAACGAATCTTTGGCAGCACGAATTCTAACAATTGTTGTTATCCAACAAAGAGAACCAAAAACCCAAGCTATGGATGAAAAATAATTTGGAAAAAGACATAAGCACAAAAATAACAAAATTGTTTCTGCCCCTTCTGTCAATCCACCAAGATAATAGAAGCTCTTTTTTCCTCTAATCTCCGTAGAGATTTTTCTTTTCTCAGCAAATATAGCGAACGCAAGAAAACTACCTCCCGTTCCAACAAACGAAAAAATAAGAAACGATCCTGCAAGTCCATTAGATATGGGGTCAGCTAGGATAAAAGAGAAAGGAAAAGCACTATAAAATATAAAGTCGAGAACAATATCGAGATAACCACCGTAATCTGTAGGGCCTCTCAACCTTGCAACAGCGCCATCTAACCCATCTAAGACCCTATTTACGACAACACATAAAAGGGCAATATTAAATAGGTGGAAATACACAGCAAAAGCTGCCCCTACCCCAAAAGTAAATCCAACCCATGTTACTGCATTTGCATGAACATCATATTTAACAAGCCAAGTTGCTATATGATTAAGGGGTTTATCAATATGCGCTCTTAGGTAGGCATCAAACACAAGGGTTCCTAACCTAAAACATTAACACGAATGATTATTTTGCTTCATCACCTTCATCAGTAGATGCATTTTCATCTTCTTCATTTTGAAGACTTTCTGCTTCTGCTTTTAATTTAGCAAAACTTTTAACTGAGAAAGGAATAGTAAGAATATACAATATAAGCACAATAGACATGGTAATCCATGGGCGACCAACAAGCATAGCAATCACTAAAGCCACACCAGCCAAGGATGGCAGAACAAATTGGCTTGGCACCTTCATCTTCTTAAATGAATATGTGCGCAAATTACTAACCGCAAGTAAGGCCACGATTGATACCCATATAGAGATCATTCCAGGATGCATAAATTCACCCAAAGAAGGGTCTACTAATGTTAATACGATCGGTAACATACATAGCCCAGCCGCAGCGGGCGCAGGTACACCTTGGAAATAGTTATAGGCATAAAGAGGTTGTGTACCTAACACACTATTAAATCGTGCAAGGCGAAGGCCCATACAGATGCTAAAGAATAAAGATACAGCCCAACCGATGCCTTCTATTTGGTTCAAAGACCAAAAATACATGATCAAACCAGGAGCAACTCCAAAAGACACGAAATCAGAAAGAGAATCTAATTCAGCACCAAAGTCACTAGAAGCGTTCAATAACCTTGCCATTCTGCCATCAAGTGTATCCAAGATGGCAGCAATGAGAATAGCACCGGCAGCAAATTCCCAACGTCCTTCAAGGGCAAAACGGATACTGCTTAATCCTGCGATTGTAGCAGAAACGGTAATTGCATTTGGAATAATTTTATTAAATGGCAACCCTGCTAAACGTGGACTACGGCGACGAGAACGTTTCTTTTTCCCAATCATTTAACGGATCTCCCCTTCACGAGGGCCTTCTTTTCCACGTTTACCAGATCCCATATCTGCAAGAACGGTTTCACCAGCAGTAGTTAATTGTCCTACACAAACTAAAGGGGCAACCCCCTTTGGAAGATAAACATCAACACGGCTACCAAACCGGATCAATCCGAACCGTTCTCCCGCTTTTAGTTCATCACCAAGCTCTGCTTCACAAATAATACGACGTGCAACAAGACCTGCAATTTGTACGAAAGCAACTTGTTTTTCTGTGTCATTTTCCATGAGGTATGACATACGTTCGTTTTCATCGCTGGCTTTATCTAAGGCCGCATTTAAAAACTTACCTGGATGATAATGTAGCTTAGTGATCGTTCCATCAATAGGTGCGCGATTTACATGAACATTAAACACATTCATAAACACACTTACCCTTGTTAAAGGCTTATCGCCCATTTCCAACTCTGGTGGTGGAGGAACATCAGTAATCATCTGAACAACGCCATCGGCAGGTGTAATAATCAAACCTGAACGTGTTGGCGTAATGCGATCTGGATCGCGAAAGAAATAAGTACACCAAAGTGTTAATACAAGCCCAATCCAAAAGAGAGGCCCCCAAACAAAGCCAAGTACAATACTCACCACTGCAAACAGGGTAATGAAAGGCCAACCTTCGCGGTTAATGGGAACCATCACCGATTTCAGCACATCCATAACAAATCTCTCCTGACATTAGATCTAATAGAAACTTATCTTCTTTAAAATAAAAAGAAGATAATAAATTGATAACTTGTTTTACAGGCTTCACCACCAAAAGAACAAGTTACAATATCACCTAATTTATATATTTTATGACTATTCTATAAATTTTTCACTTAAAGATTAGAAAATTGGTGAATAATTTAAAAACTACCAAGTTAATTTGATGAAGAAGGAATTTGGAACACTTGACCGGGATAAATTAAATCTGGGTTTTTAATTTGCTCTTTATTTGCATCATAAATAATGGTGTAACCGAAGCCATCACCTAGTGTTCGACGTGCAATGCGCCATAAACTTGTGCCCGGTTGCACAATGATGAAATTCCCTGCCCCTAAATTTGTTATAGGTTCAGCCCGATTAAATGGAATTTCTAATCGGCTAACAACAATATTATTTACCAGTTGATCCAATCGTAAATTATAAACACCAGGTTCTATCAGCTTTGTTGGTTTCATAACCCATACTTTGTCACCATTAACAGTGGTCGAATGCAAAAGTGCATTATTTAAATATCCCCGAACAGTTGCCCCTGAGGCTCCGCGCCCAGTTATTGTTACATTACCAGCATCATCATAATCAATGTTATCAATAGCTAAACCACCAGTTTCTGCTTCAACACCATCAGAAGTAGAAGGTTTTTGAAGAACTGTAGAGGACCCACCTTCTTTAGGAACCAAAAGGGCAAGAGGCTGTTGATCGCTAAGTTCACCGTCGGTGTTTTTTTCAGGAACAGCGAGGAGGACCATATTTTTTGATTCTCTCACATCACCTTCGGTATTTTCTGATCGAAGAGACAATTCGCGGTTCCCTGTTTCTAACGCGCGATCTGGAAGATAAACCCATTCCCCTGCATCATCAGCGACAACCCTTCCAAGTTCATCTTTTCCATCCATAATAACAACGGTAGAACCCGCTTCAGCGCGCCCTGCAATAACAGTATCACCTTCTTTGGAAACGCGAACCACGTCAAAGTTAGGTGTAACGTTATCTACCTTTTCATCATCAGATGCTATTGTGCCTGTAGAAGGCCTTTCGGTTACAGTTTCTTGCGGTGGTGTTTCTGTAGAAGGCGAGGTTTGACCAATTAAAGTATCATCATTCGATACATCAGAATTGAACCAAGAATTTAGTCCTAGAGCAGCTAAAATCAATAGGAGACCACATAGACCAATTATTGTTGTACGATTCAAAACACACCCCACTAAGGTTTTTGTTATTATTTATTATTCACATAAAGTTTAACCAGTTCCCTATTTCTGTGCAATGGACTTCTAATTTCAAATTTTAACTATGACTGCTATTTATATGACTATATAATAAAAACCCTTTGTTTTTATTGCAACATAAAGAATTTTTCATATATAAACATGTTAGAATATTTAGCTGAACGAAGGCGCGAATAATGAAAAAAAACAACTATATTATGTGGGACCTTCCGACTCGACTGTTTCATTGGCTCCTCGTAATTCTTATATTGGTCCAATGGGTTAGTGGTGAAAATGAACGTATGACGATCCATTTTTACAGTGGCTATACTATTTTATGGCTCCTCACCTTTCGGATTCTTCTTGGATTTTTTGGAAGTGATACTTCAAAATTCAAAAGTTTAATTTTCACACCTAAAGAAATACTTAGCTATTTAAAAACAATGAGCTATCGAAAGCCAAGCTTTTCTGTCGGTCATAACCCTGTAGGTGCACTATCCGTTATTGCCCTCTTATCTTTCATACTCTTCATTCTAATATCAGGCCTGATTTCGATTGATGATGACTATATTAATACAGGTCCATTAAGTGATATGGTATCCTATAGTATTGGTGCAAGGGCCCATGAGTTGCATGAGGATCTTTTCGAAATATTATTACTATTCATTGGGTTACATATTGCGGCAATTCTATTTTATCGATTTTTCAAAAGTGAAAATTTAGTTTCCCCAATGATTAGTGGAAAAGCAACCTTACCCACAAATCCAGAGAATTTTGAAAAGGCTAATTCCATTAAGAACATTTCAAAACTGAAG
>CBFCZA010000079.1:0-9820 GCA_965602285.1 uncultured Curvivirga sp.
AAATATGATAATGTGGAATGGTTATTTTGATCGTTTCGCTGATTATATCATCCATGGAAAAACGGCTGATGATGTGCGTCGCGCCTATAAAGAAGGCAAGACGGCTATTATCTTTGGTTTCCAAAATTGCTCTCCCATCGAAGATAATATTGGACTGGTCAAAGTTCTACATGATTTGGGCGCACGTTTCATGCAGCTGTCCTATAATAATCAAAGCTTGTTAGCCACAGGGTGTTATGAGGAAAATGATCCGGGTATCACCCGCATGGGACGACAAGTGATCAAGGAAATGAATAGAGTAGGCCTTGTCGTTGATATGAGCCATTCAGCACAAGGTTCCACATTGGAAGCAATAGAACTATCCGATCGCCCTATTGCGATCACACATGCGAACCCTTCCTTCTGGTTTGAGGCGTTGCGAAATAAATCTGATGAGGTCATTGAGGCATTATCAGAAACGGGCGGTATGTTAGGTTTTTCTCTTTATCCTCATCATTTGAAAGATAAGTCCAATTGCAGTGTTGAATCTTTTTGTAAGATGATTGCACAAAGTGCAGAAAAGTTTGGGGTGGGTTGCCTTGGCTTTGGAAGTGACCTTTGCCAATCCCAACCTGATAGTGTTGTTGAATGGATGCGAAACGGGACATGGACCAAAGAAGTAGATTATGGAGAAGGCAGCCAATCAGCAGCGGGTTTCCCTGCGCAACCATCATGGTTTAAAGATAATACAGGTTTTAGAAACATATTAGCCGAATTAAGAAATGTTGGATTTAACGAGGCTGAAATTCACCAAATCGCTGGCGGAAACTGGTTATCCTTTTTTGAAAAATCTTTTTCCAGAAAGGATGTTTAGGGATGGCCTTCATTCAAGATAATTCTGTTGGGGCAATAGGGCCTCGCCCCCCTGAGGAAGTGTTAACATTAGCCAAAATGGGCAGTGCTTTTCCCTCTCGTTTAAGTTTTATGCGTAATCTTATACGTAAGATACATACGCAAAAATGGAAATTAGAGCGTCGTGAATTTGAATTAGATGAAAATGGATTTGGCTACGCAGTCTATACGGCCCATACACAGGACCGCTCTTATTCTCTCGTTGTGTTTTCTCATGATTTGGCACCTGAAAAACGTACAGACCGGGTGATTGCAGAAGCTTGGGATGCGACCTTTAATTTATATGAGGGCATTCCAGCCAAAGAAGATATTGAACGTTTAGCCGCAAATGCACCCTTGCAAGAGGCGGGGCGTTTTAGCCCTAAAGAGTTGGTTCTAGGACGTGCAAATAAAAGTCTTCGTATGTTTAAAATGATTTTGGACAGTTTGAAATTGGGTATTCAACCCGAAATTGATGATATGGCGGCGGTCGGTTATTTAATGCGAACAACCGCTGTTTATGGAAGTGGAAAGTTTGGCTGTGCTGATCGTACGGCTACGCAAGGGCGCATCGAAATTCAAGCTTCTTTTCATGCTGAAATGCTAGCTGTATATCTGTTTCGATGGTTCACTGTGGATTTGATCGATCATGTAGCAAAAAGCCAGGCTCCAGAAACAGCAGTTACATTGAATAACGATTTTAAACGGTTCTTGGGTATCGGCAATTCAACGGGGCTTGGTATGGCACCGTTTTTGTTGAAGCATACTAAGTTGCTTCATCAGTGGGTGTCATTAAAAGAAGAAGCCCTTCGGCGCGTTAGAAATTATCAGGTAAATCCCATTGAGGCAGCAGAAGAATTAAAGTCTGTTCTATCCATTGCGACTATTCATATTTCCCAATGGAATGTAGAAGATGAAATACAAACGTCAGTTATTCATCAGCTACGTCAAGACATGGCAACGTTTAGCAATTGGCTTCATACGACTGATTTTGAAGGTTCCTTTTGGAATGACATCTATGAATATGCAAAATCAAAACTTTCAATGGAAGCCGTCTCATTGATCGAAAGCTTAATGATTGAATGTAATGGCCCGCTGGTAGATGAATTGGCTGATCAAATGCATGAAGGCGAAGGTAGAGTTTTTGAACCGAGCAAAACAGTGGCGCAGTTATTAGCGCAAATCCAAAGGCACTATTCATGGGTAGATGATATTGATTTTGATGCACCAGAAAATAACACCATGTTTTGGTATTATTCTGAAGAGAAGCTAGAACCCCGTTTTGGTAACCGTCATGAAATATCAGGTGCAGATCTTGAAATGCCCTTAGCTATTGCGCGTGATGTTGCAGCCCTTAAAGCATCATTGCAAGATACCGACCCTTTAGAAACAATTGCGAATTATCTTTTGTCTCATCATGAATTTCGACATCTGATTAAACGTGTCCAAACGATTTCTAAATATCCCTATGGTGAAGTTAGGGATAATTTAATCAGTGATACAACCCGGCCTATTGATTTGTTGCGCTTCAAATTGGCATTTTTCGGGGCAAGTAAATTTGATCCAAAATCAAGTTTGTGGACGCGCATAAATATGTATCAAGGTGCGCCTCTTGCCCATGAAATTCTTGATGTTGATCCTGATCATTGGGCCTTTCCGATCAAACCGGAGGTGGCATCATGAGCGAAAAATTTGGACCCGTTTCATTAAGCGAGCTTACTTTTGTTGTTACACGTGCTGTCTTTGGTGCCGGTTGCCCCATGGGGGTCGCGGAAGATACCGCAACTGTTGCGGTGGCTATGGCCAAGCTTAAAGATGATCCAACAAGTGTCATCGCATCTGCATTGGACCATATTGTTCTTGGTGTTGTTTCTACTTCCCTCACCGCAAATATGGAAGATGGATTACTGGCCTTTGATAGCGGATGTGAAAAGTCGGTTTCGGCGATTTTTGCAGGGATAGCTGTGCACGATCATCTCTTTATGATTAAGGCAGATAAACAAAAAAGAATAATAATTAAAAATGTCGATTATCCTGATCTCGCCGCAGCTTTTATTAGGCATTTGGACTCATCTTTTAAAGGGCTTCATATTTTAATTTCTGATCAAGATGATTTGCTCATCAGCTTTACCGAAGGTGATGGTTCTCAAGTAAATAAAAGTTTAGCCATCAACGATCATCATAATCTCCTTGTTAGTCTTTCCGGTTGGAGCGGCATCTTAAAACATTTTAAAAATAGTTTGGTTCCTGACACTGAAGCATCGCGCCTTAGTGGGGCTGGCGCTGGCGCTGGCTTAGTTGATACAGATTGAAGAGAAAAACATGACAATAATGAACGCTCAAGAAATAGAACAATTGGCCTTTAACGCGTTAAAGGGGGTTGGCGCAAATGAGGGTGGTGCGCGTTCTATCGCACGTGCTGCGGCTGCTGCGGAAATAGATGGCACAAAAAGCCATGGTTTGATCTATATACCGATTTATTGTGAGCATGTGAAATGTGGTAAAGTCATAGGCGATGCTGTTCCTGATGTGGTGCAGAAAGGGGCTTCTGCGATCCATGTGAATGCGAATAGTGGTTTTGCCCATCCTGCTATTGATGCGGGTTTTGAAAAGTTAATACCAGCGGCCAAAGAAAATGGTGTTGCTGCATTGGCAATCTATAATTCCTATAATTGTGGTGTTCTGGGCTATCATGTTGAAAAATTGGCAAAGCAAGGACTGGTCGCTCTTGGGTTTACCAATTCACCTGCCTCTATCGCCCCTGTTGGGGCGAAGAAACCTGTGGTTGGCACGAACCCTTATGCGTTAGCTGTTCCGGGAGAAGAGGGAGCAGCGGCCTTTGTTCTTGATCAATCCGCAAGCGTCATTGCCAAAAGTGAAATTGTTTTACGTGCCCGTGAAGGTAAGGATATTCCAGAAGGCTGGGCATTCGATGCGGATGGTCATCCAACGACAGACCCCAATGTCGCGTTGAAAGGCAGTATGGCACCAAGTGGTGGTTATAAAGGGTTTGGCAATGGTTTAATGGTAGAAGTTTTAGCGGCAGCCCTGTCTGGTGCTTTCCTTGGTAAAGACGCAAGTCCTTTTGCTGGGACAGTAGGTGGGCCACCTAAAACCGGCCAGTTTTTCTTTGCTATTTCACCGGATCATTTTTCTGGTGAAATATTTGCACAGCGCATCAATGATTTATGTGAGGCCATCGAAGAACAAGAAGGCGCACGCCTTCCCGGTGCTAAAAGATTTGCAAACCGTATTTTAAACCAGGAAAATGGCGTTGATGTGGATGATATGTTGATCGATAGAATTAAATCATTTTCCTAGTATTCATAAGAAATAAGCGGACAAAGTCTAAAAACCCGTGTAAATGAACACGATTATACAGATTAAAATTTGCATGATTTTGACATGCATCGGGAGAAAGACATGAAAACTAAAGCCGCAGTCGCATTCGAAGCTGGTAAACCTCTTGAAATAGTCGAGGTAGATCTTGAAGGTCCAAAAGCGGGCGAAGTTCTTATTGAAATGAAGGCAACAGGCATTTGCCATACGGATGAATTTACACGTTCCGGTGCCGATCCAGAAGGTATTTTCCCAGCAATCCTAGGACATGAAGGCGCAGGCGTTGTTATTGAAATTGGTGAAGGTGTCACTTCGTTAGAAGTTGGGGATCATGTTATTCCACTTTATACACCTGAATGTCGTGAATGTAGCTACTGTACGTCTGGACGTACAAACCTTTGTCAGGCTATTCGCGAAACACAAGGTCGTGGTTTGATGCCAGATGGAACAACACGTTTCTCTTATCAAGGCAAACCGATTTATCATTACATGGGCTGTTCTACATTTGCTAATCATACTGTAATGCCAGAAATCGCCTTGGCAAAAATCCGTAAAGACGCACCGTTTGATAAAGTTTGCTACATTGGTTGTGGCGTGACAACGGGCGTAGGTGCGGTGATCAATACAGCCAAAGTACGTCCCGGGGATAATGTTGTTATTTTCGGCCTTGGTGGCATTGGCTTAAACGTAGTTCAAGGCGCACGTATGGTTGGTGCAAACAAAATCGTGGGTGTTGATTTAAACCCTGATCGTGTGGAACTGGCGGAAAAGTTCGGCATGACCCATTTTGTTAATCCTAAAGACATTGATGGTGACGTTGTTGCGCATATTGTTGAATTAACCGATGGGGGCGCGGATCATTCTTTTGAATGTATTGGTAATACTACAACCATGCGTCAGGCTTTAGAATGTTGCCATAAAGGTTGGGGTGAAAGCACTATTATTGGTGTTGCTGGTGCAGGCGAAGAAATTTCTACCCGTCCATTCCAACTTGTTACAGGTCGTGTATGGCGTGGTACTGCCTTTGGTGGTGCTAAGGGTCGTACAGATGTTCCAAAAATTGTTGATTGGTATATGGAAGATAAAATCAATATTGATGATTTAATCACCCATGTAATGCCTTTAGAAGATATCAATAAGGCATTTGATTTAATGCATTCGGGCGAATCAATTCGAAGTGTTGTAGAATTTTAAGATCGTTTATCTTTAAATACTGAAAACCATTAAAAAAACCGCCGAACCTTTTAGGATTCAGCGGTTTTTATGATTTAGGTGTCTAACGTATGGCGTCTGCAGCTTCTTCTGCTGCTTTAATGCCAGTTAGATAAGCGGCAGAAACTTGTGTGGCCCATTTGGCCATGGTTGCTTCCCCTGCAAAGAAAAGGCGATCATCAATGGGTTTACGTAATTTTTCCCGATGCGGGACCCCTCCGGGAAGTGCTGCAGCATAAGCACCGCGTGCATATTCGTCCTCAGACCATTTTGTATAATGCCCCTTGATGAAAACATCATGGATTTCAGGTCCAAAGATATTCTCAAGACTGTCTAGTGCCATTTCGATCGCGATTTCATCTGCATCGGGACGGGCTGCTAGTTCTTTAGAAAAGCGCCCCCCTAAGAAACCAACGGTTAAATTCGTATCGAACGGTCGCATCAGATGATCCCATACATGACCATCTTCCCCATTTTGGATATAGGCTGTTATGAGTTCTTCGCCCTCCATCATTTCTTCAAAATCATCTTCGAACTGGAGGGTGATTTTATCGAGCAAGGCCATAGGTAACATTTCCGCAGCCTTGGTTTTCCATGCAGGAAGTTGTGGAGAGAATTTAATAGTACCATCCGCAATGATGTCGGTCGGAACAGTAATGATCACCGCCTTTGTGCGCATTGTTCCTTTGTTGGTAGATATTTTAATATCTTCTTTCCCGCCCCAATCAATTTCTTGGACTTTTGTATTTAGGTGAACGGGTTGCGGCCCTAATGCTTTTTGAATGCCTGCACCAAGGCCTTCTGGAACCATCCATTCCACGCCTGTAGCACGTTGAGAATAAACATCCATCGCACCCATCAAATCTGTGTCTTGCCCAGATTCTAATGGTCCCATGCGTTCATGTGCTATTAAATCATACCGATCTTTAATAGGTGACATTTTGCGAATACTGATATCCTTAAATCGACCGCCTTCATCTTCTACTTCATCAATCTTTCTACTGATGATGGCTTCTAGATCTTCTTGGGCTTCTTCTACTAGTTCATATTGATCATCAGATGCTTCTTCACCATCCAAATATAGCCATGTATCTGCTTCTTCTTCATCGGCAGTGGCGAAACCTACAGATTCAATTAAGTCTGTAACTGGGTTTTCGTCCGCAGAATGAAGCCATGCCGCGCCAAGATCATAGGGCGCTCCAAAGATAGAAGTATCTGTATAAGCGCGACCAGCAATGCGATCTCTTGCTTCTAGAATAACGCAATCTATGCCTTTTGCTCTTAATGTTTTTGCGGCAGTTGTGCCGGCAACACCTGCGCCAATAATGACAACTTCTGGATTGGTAGGTAATGCAGCAAATGCTGTGCTAAAAGCCGGAAGGGTCAAGGCGCCTGCTGTGGATCTCAGAAATCTTCTACGTGAAAAGGTTTTGTTATCTGTCATTAATAAATTTCCTATGTTGAATTTTTTACTAGAAATTACTTTAGCAGGAATATTCGAAGTGAGAATTATTTATTAGGTAAATGTTAAATGAATGAATTGGTAGTGAGGGATCTTGTACTAAAGATATTTGACTATATTCTAGCCACATATCAATAAAGGAAGGGGTCATCCTTCTGTTTCTATATGAGGGTATCATGGAACTAATTTCTAAAGTTAAAGTATTCGGCGGAGAACAACAGGTTTATCGGCATGCAAGTGAATCGACAAAAACCGATATGGAGTTTGCTGTTTTTATCCCTGCCCATGATGCTGGACAAAAGCTAAGTGCCTTATTTTATCTTTCGGGCCTTACCTGTACTTGGGAAAATATGATGAGTAAGGCTGGGGCGCAAAAATATGCAGCTGAACATGGCATGATTTTAATTGCACCAGATACCAGTCCACGTGGTGACGATGTCCCTGATGATGAAGCTTATGATTTTGGTAAGGGGGCGGGGTTCTATCTTAATGCCACTGAAGAACCATGGTCAAAGAACTTTCAAATGTATGACTATGTCGTAAAAGAATTATACAGCCTAATTTGTGAAAGTTTCCCTGTGGATCCTGCGCGTATTGGTATTTCAGGCCATTCTATGGGTGGGCATGGCGCGCTAACCATTGCCTTAAAAAATTCAAATCTCTTTAAATCTGTTTCAGCATTCTCGCCAATTGTGTCTCCCTCTACTGTTCCATGGGGCATAAAGGCCTTCTCTGGATATTTAGGGGATGATCAGAGCCAGTGGGCATCATATGATGCATGCAAATTAGTTGCCTCTAAAGGGTGGGGGAGTGATATTCTCATTGATCAAGGTCTGGGTGATAACTTCCTTGAAGAACAATTGAAACCTCATCTATTTCAAGATGCTTGCAACAAAGCAAAAATCCCATTAACGCTTCGAATGCAAGAAGGGTATGATCATTCATATTATTTCATCGCAAGCTTCATTGAAGACCATATTAAATGGCATGCAGCCCGATTGTAGAATTAATAATGGTGCTCTGATCGATCTAAATCGAAAAAGAATAAGAGTGTAAAATGCGAAAAGCCTCTGCAATGCAGGGGCTTTTTTATCGCGAAATGCTCATTAATCTGTTTCACAAGGATAGAAGCGTCGTTTAATAGACCAATTCTGATTTGGATATGTCTTGCTTAATTTATTGCAATAATCCCGACCTTTCCCACTAGGTAAAGCCATTTGTTTCACAGGTTGGTTATCTTTGTAAACGATATAGGCGCAAAGTTCTCTTGGCATCGTACATCTCCTTCTAGGGTTAAACATACCTAAAATGAAGCAAAACCAATGCCAGTGTCTTTATTATGCTATCGAATCAACAGGGTTAGATAGATCGTATTCCATTTAGGAAAATCTTAGCGACAAGTTTCGCATATTGATCTCGATCCATATTTCCATCTGGACGAAACCACATGAAGCACCAGTTTACCATACCAAAGAGGGTCATAGTGCTGGGCTTTAATAAAACAGATTGGTCACAATTATCCGATAATAATGCAGATACTGCATCATTCACTGGCCCTACAATTTGACGTTCCAATTCTCTTAATATCTCTTGTTTATCTTTGGGAAGGAAAGATAACTCGTTTAATTGGATACGATGCTCTCTATCACTGTTGTGGTAGTTATCAAGGAGTGCCTTGATCATGGCGCCCAATCGTTTTTCCGGATCGCTTTCTTCATCTTCACAGGCTTTTACGTCGACCAGAAGTTCTTCTAGGTGGGCGTGAAGAATATCAAAAAGTAAGAATTCTTTGTTTTTGTAATAGTGATAAAGAAGCCCTTTAGAAATCCCGCAAGCATCAGCTACCTGCGTCATAGAGGACGCGTGATAGCCGACTTCAGAAAACAATCGTGTTGTTTCTAATTTGATAGATTCTTTTTTCTGATCATAATCTTGTGCGCGGGTGCGGGCCATAGCCTAAATTACCATTTCCAATGTTATTAATTATTCAGGTTTTCGGTTATCAATTACACGAACAGCCTTCCCTTGTGAACGTGCGCCTGTACCCGGATTACCAATGACAATTTTAGAAGAAACGCCCACAACGCTTTTGATGTGATGTGCAAGTTCTTTAGCCGAAGCCTCTTTTGCTTCATCACTTTCTGCACCATGAACGGCCTCTGCATGAATGGTCATGACATCCATATGTTTGGCTTTTCCCAGTTCAATTTGGAAATGGGCTGCTAGGCCTGCGCATTTCAAAATTTGCTCTTCAATTTGGGTTGGGAAAACATTCACGCCTCGCAAAATGATCATGTCATCTGAACGACCAGTGATTTTTTCCATGCGGCGCATAGAACGTGCGGTTCCTGCAAGCAGCTTGGTTAGGTCACGGGTACGATAGCGAATGATAGGGAAGGCTTCTTTGGTCAATGATGTAAACACCAATTCGCCCTCAGATCCATCAGGTAAAACTGCACCTGTTTCTGGGTCGATAATTTCAGGGTAGAAATGATCTTCCCAAATGTGAAGGCCATCTTTGGTTTCTACACATTCGTTGGCAACACCCGGACCCATCACTTCAGATAGACCATAGATATCGACCGCATGCATATCGAATTGTTTTTCAATTTCTAGACGCATGGAATTTGTCCATGGTTCCGCGCCGAAAATACCAACTTGTAACGAACTTTCACGGGGATCTAAACCTTGACGGTGGAATTCATCTAGGATCGAAAGCATATAGGAAGGCGTTACCATGATGATGCGTGGTTTGAAATCTTGAATGAGGGTAACTTGGCGTTCCGTCATACCACCAGAAATTGGTACAACAGTACATCCAAGGGCTTCGGCCCCATAATGCGCGCCTAATCCACCTGTGAAAAGGCCATAGCCATAGGCAATATGGGCAATGTCACCCGCACGTCCACCAGATGCACGAATGGATCTTGCAACAAC
>CBFCZA010000080.1:0-9764 GCA_965602285.1 uncultured Curvivirga sp.
AGCCGTAATTTCTGCGCTTTGAACGATCAATTCTTCAGGTTGCTCTACAAGGGCGAAATAGCTTTCCCCAAATAAACAAACCCCCGCGAAAATGAGTCCTACCAGAAGGCCATATGGAAGGCTTCGTCGCCAGATAGCGCCTGTTTCTTCCAGTTGATTTTCCCCATAGGCATGGGATGTGGCAATCATTGTACCTAACATTAATCCAATGGAGGTGACCATCAGAACAATGAAAGGACTTTGACCTAAGGTGAAGTAAGCGAGTTCGGTAGAACTATGTAAGCCCAGCGTAGCAAAGTCTGCTACAGCAAGAAGAAGGACCCCTGTTCGGCTGAATATAACTGGTATGGCAAGGTTCGCCATTTCAGTCAGATGGCGTTTAATACGATTTGGATCGCGTTGTTCTATAGGATAATCTTCTTGGAGTTGCTTATCCATGCTGTTTTAATGTTTCATCAGCTAGAACATGGTTTCTACAACACGATCCGGTGGATTATGCCCATCTACGAAAGTGCGGATATTAACAACAACCTTCTCACCCATGGCAACACGTCCTTCAATGGTTGCTGAACCTAAATGTGGTAATAAGACAGCATTTTCAAGTTTCAAAAGTTTGGGATTAATGCGGGGTTCGTTTTCAAATACATCAAGTCCAGCCCCTGCAATTTCTTTTTTTGCCAATGCTGAAATAAGGGCTGCTTCATCCATTACTTCGCCACGACTGGTATTTACAATATAGGCATGGTTTTTCATCAAGGCCAATCGACGGGCATTTAATAAATGATAGGTTGCTGGTGTGTGGGGACAGTTGATAGATACGATGTCCATATGGGCAATCATTTGATCAAGGCTTGACCAATAAGTTGCTTCTAATCCTTCTTCAATATCTTCTGCTACACGATTTCGATTGTGATAATGGATGGAAAGACCAAACCCCTTTGCACGTTTAGCTACGGCAGTTCCAATACGACCCATGCCAATAATGCCAAGTCTTTTGCCCCAGATACGATGGCCTAACATACCCGTTGGTGACCAACCTTCCCATTCACCAGAACGTACAAGGCGTTCGCCCTCAGCTAACCTGCGCGGGACGGATAAGATAAGCGCCATGGTCATGTCGGCTGTATCTTCGGTTAGGACGTCAGGTGTGTTTGAAACCATGATACCTTTATTACGCGCCGCATGAAAATCAATGTGATCTACACCCGTACCAAAAGACGCAATGAGTTTTAAATCAGGGCCTGCAGCATCAATGATTTCTTTGTCGATTTTATCAGTTACGGTTGGTACCAATACATCCGAATTTTGAACAGCTTCGATAAGTTCAGCTTTGCTGAATGCTTTATCTTCTAGGTTCAATTTGCAATCAAATAGCTCCATCATTCGGGTTTCCACAATATCGGGAAGTTTCCGGGTGACAGTTACGCGTGGTTTCTTGTGACTCATAACGTTCTTCTCTTTATATATGCCTGTTGCCAAGCCTGATGGGTATCTTATTTATAGTAAGGTACAGCCTGTTTGAGAAATTTTCCAGAAGTTCTATCATTCAAAGAGGATAAACTTTTGCTAATATCAGCGATACTTGCTTGAAATAGAGAATCAAGGCAGTTATAGACTTGGTTTTGGTTCATTTCAGCAGTTCGTTTCAGCAGTTCATTTCATTGGTATCGCACATGCGCATTTTCGTAAAATATTTCATGGTTTTTGCTATGGTTCTGGTCATAGGGCCATTTATCACCCTTCACGCTTATGCACAGCAGAAGCTACCATTGCCCCGTATGGTTTCCTTGCGGGCGGAAGAAGTGAATGTTCGAACCGGCCCCGGTGTCCAATACCCTGTCAGCTGGGTTTTCAAAATGAAGTCTATGCCTGTGGAAATCATTGCAGAGTATGATACGTGGCGCAAAATTCGCGATTATGAAGGTGAAGAAGGCTGGATTCATCGTGCGATGTTAACGGGGCGTCGTTCTTTAGTCGTGATGAAAACGGAAACGCCAATGCGCGATGAACCTGACGAGGGCGGAACAGTTGTCGCTCGTCTCGCTCAAGGGATGGTTGGTGAAATTGATGAATGTAACGCCGGCTGGTGCCATGTTAGCACACGTGGCTATGATGGTTGGGTGTTGCGTAGCGCATCATGGGGCGTTTACCCTCATGAAGTCATACAATAAGGCAATTTGTCATATTTAACTTAGGTTTACCAAGGTTTTGCCATGATATGGCCTTGCTTTATGAATACAAATCACATTAGACATAGATATTCGCAATTTGCGATACTGCTTACCTTTATTTTAGGACATATGATGTTACGACCTGTTGCCGCTACTCTTTTTTTATTAATGACAATTTTTGTTGCGGTTGCGGTTTACACAAATGGTGCACCATTTCAGGCTCCACCATTCTAAATCTTGAACCAAGAGAGCCATTAAAAGAAAAAGTGCCTTCTTTATTCTAAAGTTTTTGCTGTATAATTCAGCGCAAAAAGGCTGTTTGGCCTAATTTTCGCATATTTAGAGAAAAGTTAACGAGTTTACGTTAGTTTTGACTTGAAATATGGGCAATGGTTGCCCACATTAAGAATTGGCTTATGACGATCCCCTGTGCCTATTGAGGGCAGGGTTATTCGGATATAAGTGAAACAGCATCTCGCTCAGATAGCATCTCGCTTTTTGGCGTCCAATAGAGGAGACAGCTGGAGTATGACAAGAATGACTCTTTTTGATAGCCCATTATTTTTAGGCTTTGATCAGTTAGAACGTACTTTGGACCGTGTTTCAAAGTCGTCTAATGAAGGTTACCCACCTTATAACATAGAACAAATTGGTGAAGATCGCCTGCGCATTTCTTTGGCTGTTGCCGGATTTGCAGAAGAAGATCTAAGCATTCATCGCGAAGGTAATCAGTTGGTTGTGACCAGCCGGAAACCTGAAGAGGAAGAAGAACGTATCTTCCTACATCGTGGCATTGCTGCACGCCAATTTAAGAAAAGCTTTTTATTGGCAGAAGGCATCGACATTGAAGGGGCCCATATGGATAGTGGCCTATTGCATATCGATCTTCGCCAGCCATTACCACAAGCAAATGTGCAGAAAATTGAAATCTCCAAACCAAAACCTACTGCTAGCACCAAAGGTGTGACATTGGATTTGGAAAAGGACTAATACGATTATAGTTAATCCTGAATTGGATTTTTCTAAAGGAGTCAGACGATGACATTTGAAGAATTAAAAGAAATTAGCCTGTTGGACTTTGCAGAACTTGGCAAAGAAGAAATTGGCTATATTAAAGAAATGCACAGTGAAGATGAAGGCGCACAAAAGTTCCAAATTGTCGCTGCCGATGGACAAGCTATGGCTGAAGTTGATGACATAGAAACAGCATGGGCCGCTATGGATCATTTCGAATTAGAAGCCGCAACATTACATTAAATGATCGTTAGATCATTAAGAAAAAAAGGGCAGTGGAAATTTCCACTGCCCTAAATTTATGCCTCATTAAGGCGTAAATCAAAGTTACAGATGAATATCAAAATAAATAAGATCTTATGATCCCCTACCCCCCAACTACATTTCCCGCAAATGAATGGGGAAATCGTGACTGTAGATATTAAAGGCAGCTAAATAGTTCGATGAAAACAATATGCCAATATCAAAGTAGATCTGTCATATACAATATTGTATATGGACGAGTTTGAGTGCCCTTATTTGCCGAATTATGGGTTCATTTTAACTCGATATTCTTCAAGCAATAAGTGGAGGTGGTAAGGTTTACTATAATTTACCCTATCATTCCCTATAAAAATAATGTGGCAACTTGCTTGAGATTTAGAAGAGCATTTTGAAAGGGTCTTTTCTGCCAAGTCGTGAGGATGATTTTTTGAAGTGCCAATTGCAAAAGTGCTTTTTTTCACTCCACTGTTGGAGGCTAGTATTTTAAATTTAGCAACAGTTGTAGGGATTTGCTTATATTTATGAATATAGGCATTTTCTCCACTATTCGAAAGGGATGATAGTGTAATATTGCTAGGCGTATTTGTGGGTACTGTGGTCGGAGACCACTCTATCGCCTTTTTAACTTTAAATCCTTGCTTTCGCGTATAGGTTTTTACTTTTTGATCAAGTTCTATTTTGTTTTCATATGAAATATAGTCATTTCCTAACATGCTGATACGGCAAGGCGATTCAGGATTTATCCTAAATGCATTTTTATTGCAGTCGTTTAGTAAAACTTTAATAAAGGTATCTGAATTTGGGGTGTCTGATACACCAAAAGTAAATATAAAATTATCATAGCCTATAGCCTCAACCAAAATTTTTAAGCTCTTATCAGGCGCGGGTAGTTCTTTATATTTTTGGCGGTTGCTATGTTCACTGCCATTTGAAAACTTAATGGATGTGATATCAAATTCATGGGTTGAATTTATGTTTTCGGTAGTTTGACAACTCATCATAAGTAATGAGCATAGTAACAGGTTTATGATCCGCATATATTATAGTCCTTAGGTCCTAGTTGCCATTGTGCAACAGTAATTTGTACATTTTGTGATCGCCCATAATGACGTCTCGCATAATATGTAACCGTGTCATCTAAGTAGGCTTGAAGTTCGCCCATAGAAACAACACCATCTTCATTTCCATAATCTGGGCCATCGGCTTCGCCACTCATGCCTTTGATATAGTTTTGTGTGAAAAGGCCATTACGTTTATCTGTTGTCCACGACGCTAATTCATTGGCTGAACCTGCGGTGAGGACAGTTAAGTTGGCGGGAATGTTAGTATTCTTTGCTTTCATATAGACGGGCGAGGCGTTGGTTATGACGCTGCCTGAGGCACTGTTTCCTGAAAAACAACTTTCTAAAATGACTGTTGTGGATTTTGAAGGAATTAAACTTAGATTTTTATAGAGGGTTTCTACTGGATAGCCGTTAAGATCGATACTTGAGGCTGTCGCATCCACGGGCACAAGATAGCTTGATCCATCTTCACCCGGTGCACTATGACCTGCATAATATACATATAAGTTTGATTGATGGGGCCGTACCCAATTATATGCGTTTCCTTTGAAAGAGCGCTCATTTCCAAAGGTGCGTTCTAAATCGCCACTTGTTGCATCCTTTAAATGAATAATATTATCTTTGTGAATGCCTAGTTGGTTCTCTGCAAATCGTTTGAAATTTTTAGCATCATTTTGTGCAGGTGGTACGTTAGGTATGTCTTTACCGTTGGAACTATAGTCTGTGTTCCCTATGATAACGGCAATGTCAGAATTAGATTTGTTTTTGGCATATTTATTGGCGTTGTCGACAAAAACAAATGATGTGCCACAATCCAGATTTCGGTTTTTGGCACTTGCTACGAACGCGGGGAAGTAACCATTCCAAACCCTAGTTCCATTTGGATTTCCTAATGTTGATTTAGAGCATAATTCTTCATCAGAGAGGAGAGAGCTGAGTTTCTTTTCTTTTTTCATTAATCGATTTTTATATTCTATAATTAATTTATTTAATTCATCTTCTGTATTGTATGAAATTGCATTGTTACCTAGATGTGTGACTTTACATTTAGATTGATGACCGTATTTTTTTCTATCTCTTATACAATTAGCCAAACTCTCTTTGGCTAAATTTTCTAGGCGAGGTTGGCTTTTTGTGAAACTAGCAACAGACCCACCATTTGGGTTAATAGAGGCAGAAAATGCTTTTAGTTTCGTACTGCTATCTCTTATAGGCAAATATGAATTTTTGAAAAAAGCACTTAATTTAGGGGGGAAAGATTTTTGAGTCCCGACGCAACCTGAAACTATAAAAATAAAGCATAGCAAAATAGTAGCTTTAGTTATTTTAAAAAAATACATGTTCTTCCCCCGATTGGAATTAAATATAGTTTAATACATATATTAAAGTCAATTATGGGTAGTGCTTATGAAAATAAAAAAGGGAGCTTAAAAAGCTCCCTTAAATAATTGCGATACTTATATAAAATTAGGCAGCATATTGTTTTGGTTCGCCTGTAATAAGGGCGAAGAGGGCGTCTTTATCCGTACAGCCACGTAAACGTTCACATAGGCCTTGATTGCGCAATAGGCGTGAGATCTGGGCTAAAGCTTTTAGGTGCTCTGCGCCTGCGTTGCTTGGTGCCAGAAGTAAGAACACTAGATCTACTGGTTGGTCATCAATGCTATCAAAGTCAATTGGCTTTTCGAGAAGTGCAAAGATGCCATGAATTTGTTTGAGACTGTCTAAGCGTCCATGTGGAATGGCAATGCCATGGCCTACACCTGTACTGCCAAGGCGTTCGCGTTCCAATAAAACGTCAAAGAGTTCCCGTTCACAAGAATCCTGATCTTGTGTGAAAACTTCTGCGTCACTGTTACGTAGATGCGAGGCCGCAAAGCCCGCTAATTCTTGCAACAGTTGTTTTTTGGATGAGACATTCACTTTGGCCAGCACACAGTCTGGTGTCACAAGTTCATGTAGTTCCATAACCCACCTAGGTATTTGCACCTTTAGGACTTACAGTTTCAACCCCTTGAAACCATAAAGCCTATTGATGTCTTGGTTTGTCGCATACCAGAACCCGCTGGCATTCATTTACGACACGACCTTTTCATATTTAATGAACATCTGGTCATTTACCCGGTAAGGCCGAGGTTCAATTGGATTGAGGATCAACCCAACTGATATTACCATCTGTTCGCTTATAGACCACGTTGATACCACCATGTTTGGAACTGCGGAACAGCTGTAATGGCTGATTTGCAAGGTCCATACGCATCACTGCTTCGCCAACGGACATGGTTTCCACCTCTGCTGGCATTTCAGCGATGATGATAGGATCATCATGATCCGGCTCTACATCTTTTTCGAATTCAGGCTGCAAAACATATTGTTGTGCAGCAAGGATTTCTTCGTTATTTGCACGACCCTTATGGTCACGCAATCTGCGCTTATAGCGACGCAAGCGTTTGGTCACATGTTCATGTGCTTCGTCATAAGCAGCATATGGATCCTGACTATGACCTTGTCCATGTACTACGATTCGCTTGGACACGTGAACATGTATATCCACAACGAACTCATGTGCTTCTTTCGTAATTGTTACCGTACTATTTGTTGTATTATCAAAATACTTTTCGATAGCATCCGGTAGACGATCCTCAATATGGGTCCGTAAACTGTCCCCGATGTTCATTTGCTTGCCGTTGATTGAAAGCTGCATATCTGTGCTCACTTGTTGTTATTGATTCCGACAAGATCGGCGCTGTCTTTCCTAAATCTCGGCTGTTTGGGTGTGCCCAAATAACCTTGCCAACCAGCCAAAACTGGTCGTCGACAAGAAGCGTCAGTCGATCTGCGGTCTCAATCCCGTGAACACACGCAATATTTGCGGTGCGCTAGAAGGCAGGATGAAATCGAGGCCGGAACCTACCGACGCTAGAGACCTAAGTCAAGCGTCGTCTGCAAATATAGTTTCGCAAGAAATAGACCCCACTGTAAATAGGAAACAGGGTTATTTTATTTCTTTTTTTTTAAAATGATATTTTTAAGATCTAAAACTGTGCAAAACCCTAGGGTTTAAAGGGGGTTTACGGCAGTGTTGCGATGGATCAATAATTTGTTATTTACGATAATATTATATAAAAACAACGTAAATTAGAGTTGTTTTTTCTTTTGTCGGCGACGCTGTACGGATGAAGGAATATTCATTGCTTCACGATATTTTGCCACTGTTCGCCGCGCAATGTCCATTCCTTGTGATTTTAGCAATGTGACCAGCTTGTCATCAGACAGAATTTTCTTTGGATCTTCATCATCAATAAGTTTTTTAATACTATGTTTCACAGATTCCGCCGAATGTGAATCACCGAAGCTGTTGGTGCTGGAAATAGATGAGGTGAAGAAATATTTAAGCTCATAAATACCCCGTGGTGTGGATATATATTTGTTGGATGTGACGCGACTAACCGTGCTTTCATGCATTTCAATGGCTTCGGCAATATCACGTAAGACAAGTGGTTTTAAATGGGACACACCATGGCGGAAAAAGGCATCTTGCTGACGCACTAATTCTGTGGAGACCTTCATGATGGTTTGTGCGCGTTGATGTAAACTTTTCACAAGCCAGTTTGCTGTTTGGAATCGTTCATTCAAATAATCTTTATCATCCTTTGTGCGGGCGACGGAACTGATCGTTCCATAATAGACTTCATTGACGAGAACCCGTGGTAATGTGGCAGAGTTCAAATCAATACGCCAGCCACCTTCTGGGGTAGGGCGCATAAGAACATCAGGTATGACGGGGTCTGCGACAATATTATCAAAGGCAAGTGCTGGCTTTGGATCAAGGGCGCGTATTTCTGCAACCATCTCGATCAGATCTTCTTCATCAACACCGCAAATTCGTTTCAGGGCGCGTACATCTTGGTTTGCAAGTAGATGTAAGTTGCTTAGCAGCTTCTCCATCGCAGGGTCATAACGATTTAAGTCAATAAGCTGCAATGATAAGCATTCTTTTAAGTCACGGGCAAAAATACCGGGGGGATCAAGTTGTTTAAGTTGCTCTAACACTTTTTCAACCATCGAAACTGTGCAGCCTAAATTATCAGCAGCATCTTTTAGGTCTCCCGTAAGCCAGCCAGAATCATCTAAGTAGTCAATGAGATAGAGAGCGATCATTCGTTCTGCATTATCAAAAATAGACAATTGCATTTGTTCGATAAGATGCGCACTGAGTGATTTATTTTCACCTAAAGTTGCTTCTAGATTACTGATGTCGTCACTGAAATCAGAACTTCCTCCACTGCTAACACCATTATAGAGAAGGGATTCTTGGCCCGATCCATTTAGGCCTTCTGTTGCACCTGCGCCTGCATAATCGCCATCATATGTATTTCCATAATCAGCATCTAGAGGTGTGTCTTGTCCATCGCCAGACATTTGACTAGAAGAAAGCAAGTCTGAACTGTCATGATCTTGTGCATTTTCACTTATGGCTTGGTCTTGGATTTCGGAAGCTGGTTGATCTACTGCATTCTTTAGTGGGTCGGTTTGACCTTCATCGCGTTCCAGCATTGGGTTTTGTTCCAATTCGGATTCCACAAAGCCAGCAAGTTCTGTGTGGGACATTTGCAAGAGTTTAATAGCCTGTTGCAACTGCGGTGTCATCACCAGCGATTGCGACTGCCTTATATCAAGCCGTGGGCCCATATCCGCCATTTTGGAACGTCTCCCCCGTTACCTGCTAAACTCGTCGCCAAGGTAAACTCGGCGTACTTCTTCATTTCGAATGATGTCTTCTGGGACACCTTCCATCAATACCTTACCATCGTGTAGAATATAGGCACGATCAACGATGCCTAGGGTTTCACGCACATTATGATCGGTTATAAGAACGCCAAGGCCACGGTCTTTTAGGTGGCTGACCAATTCGCGGATGTCACGAACGGCGATAGGATCAATGCCTGCCAATGGTTCGTCCAAAAGAATGAAATGAGGTTGACTTGCAAGGGCACGTGCTATTTCCAAGCGGCGTCGTTCCCCACCAGAAAGGGCGACAGCTGGACTACGGCGTAGATGTGAAATAGAGAATTCTTCCATTAAAGAATCTAACATGGCTTCGCGCTTGTCTCGATTGCTTTCTACCGATTCAAGGATAGCCCGAATATTTTGTTCTACCGTTAGTCCGCGAAAGATAGATGCTTCTTGTGGTAGATATCCGATGCCCATGCGTGCACGTCGATACATTGGTAATTCTGTAATATCCTGC
>CBFCZA010000081.1:0-9739 GCA_965602285.1 uncultured Curvivirga sp.
ATTCTTTATTTGCTTTTTCGATCTCATTTGGGAATGAATCAAACCCAACAAGAACATCAGATGTACCTGCCTTCCCATGTTGTTGTAACTTACCTTCATAAAAAGATAAAAGTTTAGCATAGCGATCATTTCTAGGGCGTAATTCCAACAACCTTTTATACACCCGTACTTTTCGGGGATAATCTGTCAAAGAAATTTGAGAAGCTTCCTTTTCAAGCAATATAATTAACTTGTTTTCTTCACTAGCACTGTTAACAGCCACATAAATTGTTGCTGCAACAATGATCAATAGAACCACAGCAAATCCACTGGAAAGTAAAATCCATAATTTCTTTCTACTAGCCTTTGTTGCAGACAGCTCTTCAGGGTCAACAATCGTTTCAACGATGATCTCTGCTTCATCATCATCCAATAGGGTATCTTTTTTCCAACCCTTATAAATAGGCTCACCACAGTTCAAACAAAACTTTGAACTTTTAGGGACTTCACTTTCACATTTTGGGCATAGCTTTGGATTGGGCATAAGGGCTTTCACTAGAAACTTTCAAGACACTAACGCAGCTTAGTACAATAATACTAATTAGTTAACTAAATTATAAATGTCCACTTTTAGTATATGTTTGAGAAACCCTAAAGGATTCGACTTTTAATCACAAAAGATCACGTAACATCGCAATTAGAGGGACATCGGCAGGGGGCATTGGATAATCCCCTAGCCGTACAGGACGAACCCATGCATACGACAAACATAAAGAGGCATTAAAAGGTGAAAATCATCATATTCATGTGATGCAAATGACACAGGCGCCAAACAGCTTTGCCTTGTATCAATGCCCAATTCTTCATGCAATTCACGAATTAAGGCTGCCTCTGGTGTTTCACCTGCATCCACTTTGCCCCCGGGAAATTCCCACAGGCCCGCCATGGATTTTCCTTCTGGGCGTTTTGCAATCAATACACGCCCATCCGCATCCACCATGGCAACAGCCACTACCAACACGATCTTCTTCGCATTTCCTTCTTGGGCTTCGCGTTCACCTGCCTGCCAACATCCACTGTCCATCGACATATTTTTATCCTTATTATGAACGATAATCCGCATTGATAGAAATATAACCGTGGGTTAAATCACAGGTCCAAACCCGTGCCTTACCGGTTCCCAACCCCAAATCAACAGTCACATTAATATCCTGACCTTGAAGATGTGCTGTTACAGGCCCTTCATCATAGCCTTCCACGCCTTCACCTTTCTCAGCAATAACAACACCGCCCATAGATACCGTTAAAGTATCACGATCGGCATGTTCACCCGCCTTACCAACAGCCATAACAACGCGCCCCCAGTTAGCATCTTCACCTGCAATTGCCGTCTTCACCAAAGGAGAGTTTGCAATAGAAAGAGCGATTGTTTTCGCTGCATGATCACTATCTGCACCTGTTACATCAATGGTGATGAACTTACTTGCGCCTTCACCATCCTTGGCAACTTGTTGTGCTAGATCGATCAAAACCCCTTCGAAAGCCACAGTAAATTCTTCTAAAATCAAATCATCTGCCGTGCTTGGTACTGGATGGCTTGCCTTGCATGTCGCAGCCACAAGCAGAGTATCACTGGTAGAGGTATCCCCATCAACCGTCATACAGTTAAAGGATTTATCTGCCGCGCGTTTCAACATAAGGCGTAAAATAGGTGCAGGAATGTTGGCATCCGTGAAAACAAAAGAAAGCATTGTCGCCATATCTGGTGCAATCATACCAGACCCTTTGGCAATGCCACCGATTTTTACATCAACACCACCGATTTTCGTAGTGGCAAACGCACCCTTTGCAAAAGTATCCGTCGTCATAATCGCTTCAGATGCACTTTCCCAATTCCCCGCCTTCATGCTTTTCTTTAAAATTGGCATCGCAGCATCAATCTTCTCTGTCGGGAGACGTTCTCCAATCACACCTGTAGAAGCAATTAAAACTTCTTCGGCATCACAGCCTAAGGCGCGAGCAGCAGAATCAACCATCTGTTGCGTGGATGTAATACCAGCCTTTCCTGTAAAAGCATTCGCATTTCCCGCATTCACCAAGATTCCACGCGCCGTTCCATTTGGAAGAACCTTACGACACCAATCCACAGGTGCAGAACGGGTTAAAGATTGGGTCAAAACGCCCGCAACATTTGTACCTTCTGCTAATTCAGCCAGAAATAAATCCGTACGTCCTTCGTATTTAACGCCAGCTTCAGCTGTGCCAAATCGAACGCCTTTAATCGTTGGAATTTTTGGGAAGCCCACTGGGGCCAATGGGGAAATATCGGTCATTTAAATATCCTTTTCAAATGTCCATGAAACTCATTGATGACATGTAATAATAGTACTTATTAATACAATTAATTTATATCGTTACTTACTAATTTCCTAGATTTTTTAAGTCCGGAAGGGGCTCTTTCGGCGCAGAAATTGAATTACCGTTTAGATCATAGCGCTGCACATCTGCACGCTTTATCATATCTTGCGTCACTTGATAGGCGACGGATTGTCCAATGGCCTGCATCAATTTCGGGCGCATTTGTTCATAAGTTGGCGTTTGTGCTTCACGTTTATCCTCTACCAAAATCACATGCCAACCAAATTTTGTTTGCACCGGATCAGCCGTATAAGTATTTGGATTTAAAGTAAAAGCCACATCTTCAAACTCTTTAACCATTTGGCCTCGTTGGAAATACCCTAAATCACCTCCGTTTGGTGCAGATTTACCTTGTGAATATTGTTGTGCCAAAGTTGCAAAATCATGGCCTTGTCCCATCATTGTGACAATATTCAGGGCATCTTCTTTTGTCTTCAGCAAAATATGCCGCGCCTTCACTTCCTCACCCGGTGGAACTGTGGCCAAATATCGATCATATTCTCCACGTATCATCTCTTCTGTGATTTGGCGTGTAACTACCTCGTTCAAATAAGCATCATGGATCAATCTATTTTCATAGATTTCCATTCTAGCCTTAATTTTGGGATGATTGGCAAGGCCAGCATCTCTGCCAAGTTTTATCAGCAAGTTTTGTTGAACCAACAATTCTAAAATATGGCCATATAATTTATCTTTACCACGAGCCTGAACTTCTGGTGCTAAGCTTAAAAAGGCAGTTTCAAAATCCTGATCTGTAATTTGATACCCTTCAACCACCGCAATCACCTTTGGAGCCGCTGCACCTTGTGTTTGGGCGGTGGCAACATTCAACATCATCAATGTTGAAAGGCAAAGGGTTAAAATTGGTAAGGTTTTCTTCATTAAAAAATTCATATCATCAGGTCTCTGACTTTTAGGTATCTAAATAGATAGATAAATTGCACCAGCGCTTCATCCATTACAAGTGATTTACCTTATTCCTAAAGGAGAATATCAAAATTCAGATTCGGCCACCTTGCGAAGTAAGAAGTCACGGAAAACTGTAATTCGTTTTGCATGACGCATTTCTTCTGGGTAGACAAAATAGGCTGGAATAGGTGGGCCTTCTAATTCTGGAAGGATTTGCTGTAAATTACTCTCTTCTGGCACCATATATTCAGGAATAGAGGCTATGCCTAATCCGCTTCGCGCGGCCCGATAAATACCATAAATATTATTCACTTCCAAAATAGGCTTACGAAGGTTGTCCAAGGATTCTTCTGAATGGATAAGCCAATTAATTGTGGATACAGGCTGTGGTGTATCTTCACCAAACGTGATGATCTTATGGTTATCTAAATCTTTAGCTGTTTCTGGTGCGCCAAATTTTTCTATATATTCATTGGCTGCGTAAACTTTGTGACGCACCGTCATTAAAGGACGTTGGATCAAGTCCGGCTGCCTTGGGGCCACCATACGAATAGCCACATCAGCTTGACGCATAGAAAGATCCACTTCTGAATCCGATAAAATAAGATGCACTTCAATTTCAGGGTAAAGCTCAATAAACTCTTTGAGTTTTGGCGTCAGCCATGTATTTCCAAAGCCCAAAGTCGCCGTCACACGTAAGGGGCCATTGGGTAATTGTTTGGAATCAGTAAGTCTATTTTGCGCCGCTGATAGCTTTTGGAAAACTTCCTGTACGGTTTGGTGAAGCATTTCACCTTGCTCCGTCAAAATAAGGCCCCGTGCATGACGATGAAATAGAGGTGTTTTAACACTTTCTTCTAATGCGCTGATTTGTCGACTTATAGCCGATTGGGAAAGGTTCAAAGAATCCCCTGCGTGGGTAAAGCTACCAGCCTCCGCAACCGCATGAAAAATGCGTAACTTATCCCAATCCATAGGCATGGTACTTCTCCCACATGGTCAATTATAAAGAATGACCTAAAATTATGTATATTCCTCTATTAGCTGAGTTCGAATAGAAATCAAAGATGAACTTATCATTTATCTAAAAGCCACCCGACTTTTTTTAAAGCATGTGCAGCCACTTCATCGGTTTCTTGCAAAGGTTTATAGGCCCATTGATCAAGCCTTTCTTCAAAAGGACGCGTGAAGCCTTGTTCTTCTAATGCTGCATGAAAATGTGTAAATTTGGTTTTCCGTTTTGGTTCCGTATGAATAACATACACAGGCTTTCCTGTTGTGCAGGCTTCGGAAACCATATTAATCGAGTCACAAGTCACAACAACAAAATCTGCTACGCCTAAATACCCAAAATAAGGATTATCACCGGTTCCATTCCAATAAAGATGAGGGACATCTATTATTTCATCTTTTAAAATCTGAGTATTTTCAGGATTGGTGCGTCGAGATGACGTCACCAACAAACTTCCGCCAGTGGCCTTAGCAATAGTCGTTAGCTGCTGTCCCATTTGGTGCATTTCTTTTTCATTATAATGATAGACCTTATTATCACCACCAATAGAAACCGCTATCCAAGGTTTGTGGAGATCTTCTAAATGAGACGTCCATTCTTGGGCAGCCATATCTAAACTACTCCGCGATGTGCGCCCAAGAGAACCAAGAGTTCCTATAAAATTCTCTCCATTTAACTTATCATGCAAAGGGCTGGTCACCATATCAAAATGCTTAAAGGCAATTTTTGGATCTTGGATATGAATAGAAAAACAGTCTTTTCCAGATTTATTGGAACGCCTTTTAATTTCTACATTTGGCCAAACTGATTGCCGACCACAAGAAATAACCATGTCAGGATAGCCTTCTCCCGTCACAAATGGTTCTTTAAAACGTACGCCTAAAACACCTTTAGGCCAAAGTTTTGAAGGTAACCATTTCCAAGGCGCACGTCTTTCAATCAATTTTATCTCGATAGATAGTTTCTTTCCATGGCCTTGTAATTGGGTTTGGATGGCCTCTGCCAAACCACGCGCCTGCGCAAGCATGCCTGCCTTATCTTCACTAACAACCCAGCAAACCCGTGTAATTTCAGACATATTTTCTTATCCATGTAACCATACCTTAAAAAGACTATGCCTAGCAGGGTCTGAAAATGCAATAAACAAGAAGGAAAACTGCCATTAGAATGTCCAAATTAAATTTATAAAAATGCGTCATAATGCAAATAATATTCTTGCGTTTTTGGGTAAGATAGTTTTAAAAAGGCCCAACTTATTGAAAGGGTATAAAAAATGCGCCGCACCAAACTTGATCGAATTGATCGCCAAATTTTAAGTGATCTACAAGACAATGGCCGCATGACCAATGTTGAATTGGCAGAACGTGCAGGGATCTCTGCGCCACCATGCCTACGACGTGTACGTGCCCTTGAAGAATCAGGTTTCATCCGTGGATACCATGCGGAAGTTGATGAAAAAATCCTAGGTTACAGTGTCACTGTCTTTGCCTTTGTAGGTCTTAAAAGCCAAGCAAAAACAGATTTGGTTGCCTTTGAAGATAAAGTCAATAACTGGCCATTGGTGCGAGAGTGCCATATGTTGCAAGGTGAAACAGATTTCTTATTGAAAATTGTTGCCCGCGATATGGAAAGTTATAATAAGTTCCTAACGGAAGAATTAACGGAAGAAGATAATGTCTCCCATGTTCGTTCAGCTCAAGGAATTCATGCCTCCAAACGTAGCTTTGGTGTCCCCATAGATTTAGGCGATGGCGACGATGCAGTTTATGACGGGAAAAATTAAATTTCACTTATTTAAAATGCTGCATTCTTCTCTTTAAAATAGATGAATAAATTAAATTACGTCTTTTTACCTAGATTTTATCCTGTACTATTAATGGATCATTAATAAATTGCATGTAATATAATATAATATTAATTTTACATGCATTCAGGAGATATTTATGCGTAAAACAACAATTTTTGGTTCTTTCCTTGCGGTCAGTATGGTTTTATCGTCAAGTTTAGCCTCAGCTAATGAATTCGCTGATCAAATTACAGCTTACGCAAGTGAGGCAAAATCTTGGCTTTCTGATGCTGCAGTTATTTCTGCGGTTAAAGCACAGAATACTAAAAATGCAGGCCTCTCTCAAGGCGACATTGATGCCTTAGATAAACAATGGCGTGCAGAAACATCTGCATCCGCACAGCCAATGATCACCGAAGTTCTTGGCAATAGCTTATCTGGTTTCCTTTTAGGCAAACAAGATGCATCTGAAGGCCTTATCACTGAAATTTTCGTTATGGATAACAAAGGCCTAAACGTTGGTCAAAGTGGCGTGACAAGCGATTACTGGCAAGGTGACGAAGGTAAGTGGCAAAAGACTTATCAAGCCGGCGCGGGTTCTATGCATATTTCAGATGTTGAACAAGATGAATCTACACAGACATACCAATCACAATTAAGTCTTCCCATCGTTGACGGTGGTAGCGTGATTGGGGCCGTAACTATTGGCCTTAACGTAGAATTACTTCAATAATATATTAAGAAAAGTCCTGCCGATATATTCTAATCGGCAGGACTACTTATCCCCTCAACATTCAACTTACTGGAGGGATTTAAATGTCCTCTGCATCAAATGATACAGCAGCTTTAGGCTTCTGGACTATCCAGCGAAAGCTTCTTATCGCTGTAACGGTTAGCCTTTTAGTGGCTTTTCCAATTGTAATCATGGTCGGTGTTATTTTTAGTAACAGTTCCATTAATGAAAAATTAGAAGAAGCCAACCTCAACATGACTAACCTTATCGGTGGTCAAGTTGGAGGCGCCTTAAAATTTAAAAAACTAGATGCCATCGCAGCTAGTTATGCCAACATGGTTGGTGAAGACAATCAAGCTGTCGCCAATGTGTTTTCTTATAATGCCGCTGGTGAAGTCTTAGCAGAACACCAAAGCGAAGGTTTCCCTATAACGACGACATCTGATATTGCTTCACTCGTTTCTGAAGCACTTGAAAATGATATTCTTACCGTAGGAAAGATTGGAGATCTGCAAGTAGTTGTATCCCCAGCCCATTTTGGCAAAAAGAATTCTGTTGTTGGTGCTATCGCCATCGTATGGAGCTTTGAAGCCGTCCAAGCTGATCTACAAGCCGTAGGAATTCAACAATCTCTCATAGCGCTAGCTATGCTTGTTATTTTGGTTCTTGTCTTATTCTTCCTCATTGGACGTATTGTGGCTAAACCGATCAATAGCATGACTGCTGCGATGACAGATTTAGCAGATGGTAACTTGAATGCAGAAATTCCTTCCACGGAAAATACGGATGAAATGGGAGCTATGGCACATTCTGTCCTTGTCTTTAAAGAAAATGCTATTCGTGTTGAAGGTTTAAGAAAAGAACGTGAAGAAGCAGAGATAGCCAATCAACGCCAAGCAAAAGAACGTATGGAAAATTTGGCTCAACAATTCGAAAGTACTGTTGGTGAGATTGTAAATAATGTCGAAAGTTCCTCTTCCCAACTTAAAAACAATGCTGATGTTCTTAGCAGCACAGCAAGTGACACAAGCCAAAAATCAAGCTTAGTTGATATTGCCTCGAAACAAGCAAGCCAAGGTGTTGAAACCGTGGCAGCAGCTACTGAAGAATTAAGTGCTTCTATCCAAGAAATCTCTCATCAGGTTCAGGAATCCTCCCATAATATTTCTAATACTGTTGGTATCACTGAACGAACAACCAATACGGTTGAAGGGCTTTCACAAGAAGCCACTAAAATTGGTGAGGTCGTTACCTTGATCCAAGAGATTGCAGAACAAACCAATCTTCTTGCCCTCAACGCAACAATTGAAGCCGCCCGTGCCGGTGATGCGGGTAAAGGTTTTGCCGTTGTGGCAAATGAAGTAAAATCTCTTGCCAATCAAACAGCAAAAGCAACAGATGATATTTCACGTCAGGTAACATCAATCCAAGGCATTGCCAAAGATACAGTTGGTGCGATTGCTGAAATTAGTGAAGCCGTTCAAGGCATCAATGCGATCTCCTCTTCCATCGCCTCTGCGGTAGAAGAGCAAACAGCAGCCACTGGTGAAATTTCCCGCAATATTAACGAGACAACCATATCAATTGGCGAAGTCAGCAGTAATATTCAAAATGTGTCAGATGCGACCGCAAAATCGGAAGCCTCATCACAAGATGTATCAACTGCAGCTGATAATCTTTCCAATCAATCAAATCTATTATCTGATGCGGTTGATGATTTCTTAAGTGATATTCGAAGCCAGTAAGACTAACGCTTAAAAGTAAAAGCTACATGGTTTAATTATACTATGTAGCTTTTTGCTTTTTTACTACGCCCTGCGCCAGACGAATTCCCAATATCGAATAGATCAGCAAGCTGCTCCATCATGGTACCGCCAAGCTGTTCCACATCCACAATGGTCACTGCACGTTCATAATAACGGGTCACATCATGGCCAATACCAATCGCGCAAAGTTCTACACTGGATTTATTTTCGATAAAATCAATTGTGTCTCTTAGATGGCGTTCTAAATAATTACCACTATTAACAGACAATGTACTATCGTCCACAGGTGCGCCATCAGAAATCACCATCAAAATACGGCGTTCTTCAGGGCGCGCCATCAGTCGATTATGCGCCCACATAAGGGCTTCACCATCAATATTTTCTTTTAGCAAACCTTCACGTAACATAAGGCCAAGGTTTTTCTTTGTCCGGCGATAGGGCTCATCTGCAGCCTTATATATAATATGGCGTAAATCATTTAGACGACCCGGATTGGCAGGTTTACCATCTTCAATCCATTGCTCTCTCGCCTGTCCGCCTTTCCACGCTTTTGTGGTAAAACCTAGGATTTCAACTTTCACACCGCAACGTTCAAGGGTGCGGGCTAGAATATCCGCACTCATAGAAGCAATAGTAATCGGACGCCCCCGCATGGAGCCAGAGTTATCCAATAGCAATGTCACCGTCGTATCACGGAAATCCGTATCTTGTTCCCATTTAAACGACAATGCATGCGCAGGATTTGTAACCACACGACTAAGGCGTGCAGGGTCCAGAATGCCTTCTTCTAAATCAAAATCCCAACTGCGTGTTTGCTGCGCTAACAAACGACGTTGTAAACGGTTTGCCAACTTTCCAATCATGCCTTGCAAATGTGTTAATTGTTGATCCAACATTTGGCGAAGACGTTCTAATTCTTCTGGGTCACAAAGGTCTTCTGCACGAACAACTTCATCGAAACCTTTGGTAAAGACAGCATAGAAATCTTCTTTAGCTACATTGCTAAGATCATTTTCGGGACGCCAGCCTTTGCTTGCATCACCAGATTCTTCTGATCCCGGTGCAGGCAACATGTCATCCATCATCATGTCTTGAAGTTCTTCGTCGGTCATACCTTCCGAACCTTCAGAAGAATC
>CBFCZA010000082.1:0-9730 GCA_965602285.1 uncultured Curvivirga sp.
GGTGGTTTCGGTATTACAGAAACAGATGACCTTCATCGTGCATCTGTTACACATCCGGGTTGCGTGGTTGTACCGGCTGTTTTAGCTGTAGGAGAGCGCATTGGTGCCAGTGGTCAAGATATCTTAATCGCCGTTTTGCGTGGGTTTGAGGCAATGTGCCGTATTGGTATGGGTGTAGGACCAGCACATTATAAAATCTGGCATAATACAGCTACATGCGGACCATTTGGGTCTGCGATGGGTGTGGCCAGTTTACTAGGTCTGAGCGAAGATCAAACCGTGCATGCCTTGGGTAATGCGGGAACACAAGCATCTGGCCTTTGGCAATTTTTAGATACGGGCGCGATGAGCAAACATCTACATGCTGGACGTGCCGCAGAGGCAGGGCTTTTAGCAGCCGAACTAGCCGCCTTTGATTTTACAGGTCCACCAGAAATTCTAGAGGGCGAGAAAGCTTTTTTCAAAGCCATGTGTGATGACCCTGTACCTGAAAAAATCTTATCTGACCCAGCTAGCGATTGGCAATTATTGCTGACATCTATCAAGCCATGGCCATCTTGTCGTCATACCCATCCAATCATTGATTCTTGCCTTGAAATTCAAGCGAAACTAAATGGGGCCAGCATCAAAAGTATAGATATCGATACCTATCAAACGGCCCTAGATGTTTGTGACCGTAAAGAGCCCAAAAGCGAATATGAAGCTAAATTCTCTCTACAACATTGTGCAACGATTGGATTGTTGCGCGACCCTGTTGATTTAAGCAGCTTTGACGATCAAGCCCGCCAAGACACAGCCGCCCTTCGCGCCATCACAAACATCAATGTGGCTGATCCTTATGCAAGTAATTATCCCATCGCGTGGGGTGCTAAAGTCAATGTAACCACAGAAGACGGTGACATCATCACTGCATCGCGTGAACATTGTAAAGGCGATCCTGAACTTGCTTTAAACGCAAATGAAATGCGGGCAAAAGCGATGACCCTTCTTGATTATTCTGGCATTAATATAGAGGCTGGAAATGCGATTTGTAGCTCTGTTTTAGAACTTCCTACGCGCAATGAGATTCCAACCATCATGACTAAATTTTTCGAGGCAAAATAACAGATGTCTGACCAAATTGATATGGACCACCTAAACAAGTGGATTGGCAAAGAACAGGTTGAGACTTGCATCATCACACCAGAACCTTTTTCTGGTATGATTGCCACTTTAGATATCAAAAATATGACATCGAATGCTGGAACAGCTCTCCCTCCTCTTTGGCAATGGTTATATTTTCTTCCCCATGCGCCTGCGTCTGAAATTGGCCATGATGGACATCCTAAAAAAGGTGGGTTCATGCCACCTGTCCCCCTACCAAGGCGTATGTGGGTTGGTGAAAAACTTAAGGTTTCAAAACCTGTGCTAATCGGGGATGAAGTTACAAAGACCAGTCGCATCGCCAGTATATCCCTTAAAAATGGGAAATCGGGACCTTTAATTTTTGTCACGCTCGCCATAGATTTTTCTGTAGCTGGCGAAACCCGCATGCAAGAAGAATTGCGGGTCGTTTATCGTGAAGAAGCACCTGTAAAAACATCCGTGGCACCAGAAACCACTGCAACAAAAAAACCAGAAAAAGCAGCCACATCTATCAATCTTTTCAAAGATGAATTTCAGCCAGATTGGTGCAGAGAAATCCAACCCGACCCTGTCTTATTATTTAGATATTCGGCCCTAACCTTTAACAGTCATCGCATTCATTATGATAGAAAATATGCGATGGAAGAAGAGGGCTATCCCGGCCTTGTTGTTCACGGACCATTGGCGGCAACATTCTTGTCCGATTTAGTGCAACGCAGCCTGCCTGATACACAAATTGCTGAATATGAATGCCGTGCTATCAGTCCTTTATTCGATATGAACCCCTTCACTTTAATGGCAAAGAAAGAAGGTAAAATCGTTCACCTAAGATCGGTTAATCATAAGGGGATAGTCTCTATGGAAGCGACAGCGAAGTTAGCCTAATTCTGTGGCGAGGCCTCCATCATTGTGGGTCATAGGCAACCACTTCTATTTCCACACGTACATCAACTAACATCTCACTGATGATAGCAGAACGGGCGGGTGGTTGATGTGGGAAATACTCACCATAAACTTCATTAAAGCCCGGAAAGTCATCTTTTTCGCGCAACCAAATCATCGCCTTGACCACATGAGAAAGGTCACAGCCTGCGTCTTCCAAAATTTCCTTAATCTGAAGGATGCAAGCTGTTGTTTGCTCTTCGATGCTGCCTGTTGTCATCGGTAGTCCATTTTTGAATGGCACTTGCCCTGTCAGATAAATCATATCACCTGCACGAATAGCTTTGGAGAGGGAGAGCTTTCGCCCTCCGATCACCAAATCACCACCAATAACTTGCTTATCCAAAGCCATATCTATTATCCGTTCTGTTCATCTTCTTCTGCAAAGACTGCTTGTGCGATACGAACACTATCGATACCGGCTGGCACCCCACAATAAATGGTTGCTTGAATGAAGACTTCAATAATTTCCTCACGTGTTAGACCGTTATTCAAAGCCCCACGCACATGGGTTTTAATTTCATGGGGACGGTTTAAGGCCGTCAACATTGCAAGGTTCAACATACTTCTGACTTTGCGGGGAAGTTGATCACGCCCCCATACTTCACCCCAGCAATATTTGGTCACAAGTTCCTGCAATGGCATGGTAAGATCATCAGCCCCAGCCAATGCCTTTTCCACATATTCTTCTCCTACCACTTCACGACGGTTTTTAAGTCCTTTTTCAAATAGATCGTCAGACATTGTCATTCCTTTATCTGTAAATTTTTAACTATTCTTCAATAGCAGAAGAGATGAATCTGACCAACCTAAAGTCACAGCACGATCACCATGGGCCGCAGAGGAGGCCGCACCATCCATATTTTGCAAGGCTACCAATAATGGTTGATCGCTTTTTTCAATAGTCACATAAATATGTGCACGATCCCCAAGGTAAGCCGTATTCACCATTTCCCCTTTTATGAGGCCGGCCACATCTGTTGTGCTTTTTTCGTTTATAATGCGGATATTTTCAGGTCGTAAAGCTACAGAAATTTTCTCTCCCACAATGAAAGAGACATCACTTACCGCGGCGCTAACATTGCCAAGCTCTTTGGTCTTTACCTGATAACGCCCATCTTCATTCCCGATCACTTCGCCATCGAAGAAATTCATCGTACCGATAAAATCAGCAACAAATTTTGTTTTCGGGCGTTCATATAATTCATCAGGCGTACCGATTTCTTGTACGCGCCCTGCTGACATGATCGCAATGCGGTCCGACATAGTAAGGGCTTCTTCTTGATCATGGGTCACAAATACAAAGGTAATACCAACAGATTTTTGCAATTGGCGTAATTCAAGCTGCATCTGTTCACGAAGCTTTTTATCTAAGGCTCCTAAAGGCTCATCCAATAACAACACTTTTGGTTTTTTAACCAAAGCGCGGGCCAAGGCGACACGTTGACGTTGCCCACCAGAAAGTTCGGTTGGTTGACGATCCCCATATCCTTCCATTTTGATGAGGGCTAATGCCTCGTTCACACGCTTGGCTAGCTCTTCTTTCGAAAGCTTATCTTTTCGTAAACCAAAAGCAATATTTTGAAACACATTTAAATGAGGAAAAATAGCATAACTTTGGAAAACCATATTCACAGGGCGTTGATAATGCGGCACCATTGATGTTTCTTCCCCATCAATGAACAATTCGCCCTCTGTTGGAAGTTCAAATCCTGCCAACATGCGTAACAACGTTGTCTTACCACATCCAGAAGGGCCAAGAAGGGCAAAAAATTCACCCTCGGCGATATTAAGATTAATATCGTCTACAGCCTTAACTTTACCAAAATGTTTCGCTACATTTTTAATGGAAATAAATGATTGTTCGGACATTTATAGAGCCCCTTCTTCAGTTGTGTTAACCCCTTGGCGACGCATGCGTTCCGCCACGATTACAATAATAAATGTCATGATAAGAATAGCAGAACCTAAAGCAAGAACCGCGGGTAGTTTCGCGGGGAATCGTAATTGGCTCCAGATATAAATAGGCAATGTTGAATCATTTCCTGTTAGGAAGAATGCCAATAAAAATTCATCAAACGAAATCGTAAAGGTCAATAATATACTAGCCATAATACCCGGCATATTCACAGGGAAAGTTACACGCCAAAACATCATCCAAGGTGTCTCTCCCAGATCAAGGGCGGCCTCTTCTATACTGCGATCAAAACTTTCCATCCGTGACATCAAAACAAATAATGAAAACGGAACACAGATCAATATATGACCTATACCAACAGTGAATAAGGATAAATCAATACCATAACTGTTAAACGCAATCAAAAGGGCAATTCCCAAAATCATAAAGGGAATAACCAATGGTAATGTGAACATACCTGTTAAGGCTTTTGCACCAAATAGCTTATAAGTTGTTAAGGCTTTTGCGCCCATCATCCCTAATGTTGTACTGACTATACAAACAGGGACGGCGACGATAAAACTATTCCAAAGCGCATTGAGCATATTAGTTTGCGTTACTAACTCTTCCCACCATTTAAAGGTAAACCCCTTCATGGGGAAAGCCACATAAATCGCATCATTGAAGGAAAAAACAGGTAGCAAGAATACCGGTAAATAAATAAAAACCAGATAAATAATAGTATAGCTTTTCAACCAGCTGGAGGACTTTTTATCATTCATACTCATATCAATTTCCTCTTCGCACGATCAACACCATAGAGGAATAGACAAACGACCCCCGTCACCGTGATTATAGAAATAATCGAAATTGCGGCACCTAACGGCCAGTTATCTAAGCGCCCAAAAGCGACTTGGATTAGACTACCAATCATCAACCCTTTGGGGCCACCAACTAACTTCGGTGTTACATAATCACCAACGGTAGGGATGAACACTAAAAGGGCAGCAGCAATGACGCCAGGTAAAGAAAGCGGCAATGTTACACGCAAGAATGTATAAAGTTTATTTTCCCCCAAGTCATGTGCGGCCTCTATCAATGTCTTATCAATCTTTTGTAGCGACACGAAAATAGGAAGAATTGCAAAGGCAGCCCATGCATGCGCCAACGTCAAAACAACTGCATTGGTATTATATAGTATAAAGTCCAAAGGTTGATCGATAAAACCGGCCCAAATCAAACCAGAATTAATCACACCGTTATATCCAAGGATCAGTTTCCATGAAAAAACACGCAGAAGATAACTGGTCCAAAAAGGTAAAGTGATAAGAATCAGCCAGCGCATTTTATTTTCATGTACATGAAAGGCAATGAAATAGGCTGCTGGATAGGCAAGCAATACAGTCACCAATGCCACGACGGATGACATCGCGATAGAACGGAACAAGGTATAGACATAATGCTTCTTCTCAAAAAAGAAGAAATAATTATGCATGCTTAATTCCCAATCAGCCCCACCGTTTGTTTCTACCGTAAAACTTAAACCAAACAGAAGTAAAAATGGCGATATCAGCGCAACCGCCATTAAAATGGCCACAGGCGATAATAGCAAATAACCACGCAAACTGGGTATTCTTTGCAAGATATTCATTACAAATCCTCCCTAAAAACCATTAAGTTTTCACAATCCTTTAGTCTCATTCGACTGCCTCACATAGTTATTGAATATTTTACATAGCTAACGTGCCTTGTAATTTATGTATTATTATATGATTGTCATACAAAAATAAAGCTGTTATATTACCCAAAGATAAAAAAGTTTATTAAAGTTAAAAAGATCAAACACCTAAATACTTGAAGGGACTTCATCGGAGATGCAATCCTCGGAAGCCACGCCCAACACAGGCCCTGCTGCAGGTTCTTTGCGTATTCAACGCAAATCACTGACCCTGCGCGAAAAGGCTGCTGACATTTTACGTCAGGCTATTATTGATCATCGTTTTCCACCGGGCACACATCTTATTGAACGCGAATTATGCGAGATGTTAGGCGTCAGCCGCACATCTGTTAGGGAAGCTCTTCGGCATTTAGAATCTGAACATCTAATTAAAATGGTACCCCACAAAGGGCCAACAGTCGCGACACTGAATATGCAAGATGCAGAAGACCTGTATCAAGTCCGTGCCTCTTTAGAAGGACTCGCGGGAGAGTTGTTTGCCCTGCGTGCCACGGATAAACAAATAATTGAATTGCGCGAAGCAGCACAAGAAATTGCACGATATAGCGAAGACCAGTCGGGACATATCCTAGATGCCATCGCGACCTTCTATCAAATAATATTTGAAGGAGCGCAAAATCCAGTTTGTGCACAATTTGTTAAATCGCTGAACACCAGAATTTCACTTCTGAGACGCATGTCGCTTTCAAGCGATGGGCGCCGCGAAGTCATGTTACAAGAAGTCGAGCGCATTGTAGCAGCCGCAGAAGCGCGCGACGCAGAAGAAATGAAACGCGCATCCGTTGCCCATATAGAAGCAGCCTACCATGCCGTTCTACCCCAATTACGAAAACAAGAAGAAGAATAACTTCTCTTAAATAAAATAATCTCAAAGAAATATCTAAACAGTTAAGGGAGACTAAAATGAAGAAATTAAATATGAACAGACGTGATATTCTTAAAGCGCTGGGAGCGTTAGGCGTAACATATTCTGTGATGCCAGTATTGTCTAAACAAGCAAAAGCAGCTGGTGAAGTACATTACCACACTTGGTCTGGCTATGATGTACCAGAACTTATGGGGTCATATGTGAAAAAATATGGCGGCCTTCCAGAAGTAAGTCACATTGCAAGTGAAGAAGAATCATTCACTAAAATGAAGACAGGCTGGGCGCCGGACCTAATCCATCCAGGAAACTATAACGTTGGACGTTTCAAAGATGCGGGCCTCATCAAACCTATTGATACATCCCGTCTGAAAAACTTCGAAAACATCATTGAATCTGTTCGCACGGATGATTCATGTGTCATTGATGGCCAACAATATATGATCCCAACTGAATATGGGAACAGTTCAATTATCTATCGTAAGGATCTACTAGATCAAGCCGACATTGATAATCCATCTTGGGGCATTTTATATGACGAGAAATATTCTGGTCGTATCGCACAATATGAAACAGCAAATGCAGTAGTACAATGCGCTGCGTTGGTTCTTGGTTATGACAATATCTACGATCTTGACGATAACCAATTAGCAGAAGTCAAAAAACTTGCTGCAAAACAACGTGATATGCTTCGCATGTACTGGTCAGATGCAACACAGCTTGAACAAGCCATTGCAACAGGCGAAGTTATTGCCGCATACTCTTGGAACTCTTCTGTTGCTAACCTTAAAAAGCAAGGCGTTGATGTTGATTACATGGTACCAAAAGAACGCATGTTCACTTGGATCGCGGGCTTCACAATGCACAAAAATGTTAAAGATGAAGCCGCTGCATATGATCTTATCGATGCGTGGAGTTCAGCTGAATCTGGAGCATGGTTGATGGAAAATTATGGTTACGGCTCTACAAATGCAAAAGCATATGAAATGGCTGATACTAAAATCCTTGAAGGCCTAGGCATTGCTGATCCGAAAGCTGTATTGGACGGAAGTTTATTCTTCAAATCGCTCAAGCCAGAAGTAGAAAGCCGTTATCAGAACTTGTTCACCGATGTTCAAGCCGGCGGATAAGACTATACGTCTTCATAGGGGGTAGCCACATGGCTACCCCCTTTATTTTTTTATCATTAAATTGCAGGCATCTTATGCGCGATCTAGACCTTTGTTATATGCCGGGTTATCAGGCACAGAAACTATTCAAATCAGGGGAGCTTTCACCGGTTGAATTATTGCAATCACAGATAAAACGTGCAGAAGAAGTAAACCCAAAAATCAACGCCTTCACTGAAACTTATTATGACGAAGCGATGGAGCAGGCGAAGCAAGCAGAGGCCCGTTTTGCCCAAAATGATGATGGCAAATTACGCCCATTGGAAGGCCTTACCCTTGCCCTAAAAGATAATCAAGATATGAAGGGCAAACGCACCACCCATGGGTCCCTTCTTTATAAAGATAATGTTGCGACGGAGAATAGCGCCACGACACAGCGTCTCTTAGATGCTGGCGCAATTGTTATTGGCAAAACAACAACCCCAGAATATTGCAGTGCTGGTGTAACCTATTCAAAATTATTTGGCACGACAGGAACGCCTTGGAACCCGAAATACACCTCTGGTGGATCATCTGGTGGTTCAGGTGCTAGCCTTGGTGCTGGTATGGTCACACTTGCAACGGGATCTGATATCGCGGGAAGCATCCGCATTCCCGCAGCATGTTGTGGGGTCGTTGGTTACAAACCACCCTATGGTCGCGTGCCGGGAAACACCCCTTTTAATCTTGATTTTTATTGCCAGACAGGCCCCCTTACACAAAGCGTTGGGGATGCGGCCATGATGACAAATGTCATGTCAGGCGCACATCCCCTTGATATTGCCACCCTTCGCGAAACAATAAACCTTCCTTTAGAATATGAAGATATCACGGGATGGAAAATTGCCTATTCCATAGACCTAGGACATTTTAATGTTGCCCCAGAAGTCCGTGAAAATTTACTGAAAACAGTTGACCTCCTTCGTCAATTAGGCGCAGAGGTCGAGGAAGTAAACCTAGGCTGGGGCCCAGAAGTAAACCTAGGCTGGGGCCCAGAAGTAACCGAAGCTGCAATCACTTATATTGACCATTTATTCGGTCGGGAACTTGCCCGTAATTACGAAGAACATGGCGATATTCTATGTGACTATAATGTGCATTATGCAAAACGCGGTGGTAAATCTGATTCAGAAGCCTTCTTATCAACATATGAAACAGCCGCAAATATGTATAAAACCATAGGCCCTCTTTTAGAAAAATACCATGCGTTCATATGCCCAAGTGCCGCGACCCATGAAATACGTGCAGATGCAAAACCATGGGAAAAGATCATGGTGAATGAAAAAGAAATCGAAACGGATTTTGATTGGCCCATGGCCCATCCATTTAACATGCTTAGTCGCCTTCCTGTTATGGCAATCCCCAACGGCATTGCCAATAATGGTTTACCTACAAGCATCCAAGTCATCAGCCGTACCTTTGATGACCATCGCGTTTTCCAACTGGCCCATGCCATCGAAAAAGCGGCCCCATGGCTGGATTGCGCCAAAAGACGACCTAACATATAGCCATCAAATATTCATTTAAGAGAGACTATAATGACTTTAGAGATTAGAAAATTCGTAGATTTTGTTGAAGAGATTCACGTAGAAGGTTTTAAAGCCTGCGATAAACCATTTTTGATGATTGGTTGCGTAGCCATCATTACGAACCCTTGGGCGGGTCGTGGATTTGTCGAAGACCTTACACCAGAAATTAAAGCCTACGCCCCTATTCTTGGGGATGCCTTAACCAAACGTATCATTAAGCTTGCGGGCGGTGGCGATAAAGTAGAAGGCTATGGAAAATCCGCTGTGGTCGGTACGAATGGCGAAGTCGAACATGGCTCCGCTTTAATTCATACTCTTAAATTTGGAAATTTTTATCGTACTGCGGTTGGTGCAGAATCTTACCTAAGTTTCACCAACACACGTGGTGGTCCCGGTGCAAATGTCCAAATTCCTCTTATGCACAAAATGGATGCAGGTATGCGATCTCACTATCAAACCGTTGATATGGTCGTTCCTGATGCCCCT
>CBFCZA010000083.1:0-9698 GCA_965602285.1 uncultured Curvivirga sp.
TTTGGCAGAACGCCATCAACTTGCTCGGGTAACAGGCGCATTAGGTAAATCAGAGGAAAGTGAACGCGTTAAACTCATAGACCCACCTTTTACACCAATAGCACCGAGTAATCTTCCTCTCTTAATGTTCATTTTATCTGGCATAGTCAGTGGCTTTTTTCTTGGCCTTGGTTTGGCATTCGTTGTTGAGATTATGGACAGTTCTATTCGCCAAAAAAAGGTTTTAGAAAAAATCATCAACGCCCCCGTTATCACACGTATTCCACAATTGAAGGAGCAAACTTAATGACAAAAAATATCCTACAAGTAGTTCAACACTTGCGCCCCGGCGGTATCGAAACTATGGCGTTGGAACTACAAAAACATTTACCTCAATCTAACGTCCATATCGTAAGTCTAGAAGGTTTATTGTCGCAGTCGGTTATCCATTGGCCGCGCCTTAAAAATAATATTAACCACATACATTTTCTTGATAAACAACCGGGGTTTCGATTAGGGACCTTATTGAAGCTTATTCACTTAATAAAAAAATTAAAAATTACAGCTGTTCATACCCACCATATTGGACCTTTGACATATGGTGGAATAGCAGCACGTCTATCTGGCATAAAGTCTCTTGTTCATACAGAACATGATGCATGGCATTTAGAGGATTATAAAGTTGCGAAACTAGAACGCAATCTCGTTTCTTGGTTAAGGCCTAAGGTCGTTGCTGATTGTCAGATTGTAGAAGAAAAATTAGTTACAGTTCTAAAAAGCGTGAACCCAAGTGTCATCCTAAATGGTGTCGATGTTTCTCGTTTTTGTCTGGTCACGCCCAACGAGAAACAAACTGCTAGAAGAAAACTTAACCTTTCGACGACCCGCAAAATAATTGGCTGTGCCGCAAGGTTAGAAGACGTTAAAGGCGTAAAGTATCTCATCGAGGCATTCGATATGATATCCGAAGATTGCGACTTAGTAATAGCCGGATCTGGATCTAAAGAGACCATACTCAAAGCCCAAGCAGATACAACCAACGCATGCAAAAATATTAAATTTCTGGGCCGAATAGAAGACATGCCAAATTTTTATAAGGCACTAGATGTCTTTTGCCTTCCCTCTTTAAACGAAGGCTTCCCTTTATCACCTCTTGAAGCTCAAGCGTGTGGAATTCCCGTTGTTTTGACAGATGTCGGCGGGGCGAAAGAAACCTTATGCCCACATTCAGGATCCTTAGTTCCTGCTTCAAATGCAACAGCCCTCGCATCGTCCTTATCAAGCAAGTTGCAGGAAAAAAGTATTAAGACCCCCCGAGATTTTATTCTTGAAACTGCCACATTAGAAAAAATGTGTTCGTCTTATGACACATTACTTACTGTTTAGGAGAGATTGTTATGTTAAATATTATATTTTTCATTTTATGTGCCTTTATCATTTATCATCATTTGATTTACCCGATCATTTTAAAATCACATACATCAAAACCTTCCAAATCGGGTCATTCTTTTTCAAAGGTCCTACCAACTATAACACTTATTGTACCAGCCTTTAACGAAGAAAAGTTCATAGCTGATAAAATTCTAAACCTAAATATCCTTTCTTATCCAAAGCACAATTTGGAAATTATCGTTGCGTTAGATGGCTGCACAGATCGTACTTTGGAATTGGCACGAAAAACTTTAAATACAATAAAATCAAAGCATATCAAACTTATCAACTTTCAAGAAAACCGCGGAAAAATTGCTCTTCTAAATGAGTTGATATTAAATTCAAACTCTGAAATCATTGCCCTTAGCGATGTGTCTGCCTTATTGCCTACAGATTGCTTACAGATACTAGCAAAGAATTTTTCAGATGATTGTGTCGGAACCGTTGGTGGTACTTACCATTTTGAGAAAAACGGACAGAGCACCGCAGAACAAGCATATTGGAAATACCAACGCGCTATTAAAACAGGCGAAGCTTCTTTTGGCGCCCCCCTTGGGATGCACGGTGCATTTTATGCTTTTCGGAAAGAATACTTTATAACCTTGCCCTTAGATACAATCAACGACGATTTTATTTTGCCTATGTCAATTGTTGCACAAGGTTACAAGGCCATATATGACACCGAAATTTTGACAATAGAAAAAGAACCTTCCTGTTCTGAAATGAATTGGAACAGACGCATACGTATTTCAGCAGGAAATGTTCAACAATCTATCCGTCTTGCAAAATTGTTGGCACCAAAGTTCGGCGGTGTGGCTTTTTCCTTTTTTTCTGGAAAGTTCTTACGTGCGTGGATGCCATTAATGCTTGGCGCTACTTTTGTTTTAAGCGCCATTCTTTTCCCGACCTCCATATTCCACCAATTTTTTTTTGGTTTTGAAATATTAGGACTTTCCATCGCATTTCTACCTTTTTCCAATAAAACCAAAATTGGCAAGATCATAAGTATATTACGCTACTTACTAACAGGATACGTTGCCGGATTAATCGGCACCATGCGTTACTTTATTGGCTTAGAAAAAGGCAAGTGGTCACGTGCACATTCATAAAACAATCATTAAGGAGAAAGTTATGAGAGACACACTCTATATTCCAATATCAGTTTCAATCACAAAACGCATCATTGATATTTTTTGTGCATCAATAGGCCTAGTAGCTCTATCCCCCTTGCTGCCAATATTGGCCCTTTTGATCAAGATAGATTCGCCCGGTCCTATCATTTTTAAACAAATGCGCATTGGTCAAGCAAAGAGCGATCACACTCGACTATTTTGGATGTATAAATTCCGCTCTATGCGCCAAGATGCAGAGGCCAAATCAGGACCTGTATGGGCCTCAAAAAATGACACGAGAGTTACAAAGTTAGGAAGATTCCTTCGAAAAACGCGTTTAGATGAATTACCGCAGCTCATTAATGTGCTGAAAGGCGATATGTCTTTAATTGGTCCAAGGCCCGAACGTCCAGGTATCTATCCCAAGTTGGAACTAGCCATTCCATTTTTCGCAGAAAGAACCTTTGGTTTACGTCCAGGTATCACAGGATTAGCTCAGGTTTTACAGGGTTATACTGAAACTGTAGAAGAAGCCCGCGATAAAGTTGGATATGATCATGCCTATGCACTTAGCCTAGGAAATCCAACAAGTTGGTTAAAAGCTGATATTAATATTTTATGGAAAACCTTTAGCGTCGTCGTCTTTGGCAAAGGTCAATAACTATACAACTGCGCGTCCCAAAGTCATAAAAGTAGCTTCAGCTCATATCTGGATCTACTTTTTTTATAAATTTACACACATTCAAACTCCAACTTAACTATCTTTTCTAATATTGAGTTTCATTTTGAGAAATATCTCATTACTACAACATATATTTTCAACTAAGATATTGATTATTAACAATTAATTTTTTGGCATATTCCTCGCTATATAATTTATAGATTCAACAAAAAGGAATATAACATGACCCAAACAGTAGATTTAAAAACCACAAAATCCATCGAAATTAACGGTGCATTTGATGCTCCATCAATGATAGCGAACCGCAACCGCATGGAAGAAATGCTGGTCACAAAAGTTGATCAAATCGTATTTGATTTTTCTGATGTAGAATTCATGGATTCTTCTGGCATTGGCGCCATCGCATATTCATACAAACGTCTTAAAGCATTGGGGAAATCATTATCTCTTAAAGGTTTGCATGGCCAACCAGAACAACTCATTCGTCATCTCGGGCTAGATAAAAACATTTCTACACAATTTGCACATTAGATTTCCCTGACAATAGGAAGATATCCAAATGTTACGTCTTATATTGATTTTACCCACCTTAATCACACTCCTTTCTGCTTGTTCAATATGGCCGGCAGAAGGGCGTGGTGGACAGGCAGAAGATCATGAATATAAGACCGTATATTTGAATATTTTGCGTATTACGAATACTGAAAGATTGAATTGTTTCCACCGTGAAATTCAATATTTATCCGCAGGGACTGCTGGGCGTATCTTTCCAGCGAAAATAAGTCAAATGAATGATTTATGGAACCGTGCAAGACGTGCACATGGTGGTTTTTTTGATCTTGAAGCATCAATGGATCTATATGAACTTTCGGGTAATTTTAGTAATCTGATAAAGTTACTTAACACAGCCCCCCCTGAGTTTGAGTCACAAAAACCTACAATTATAAAAACCACTTTATTGAAACATAAAAACACCGCAGTTGAAGGGGCATGCTCATGAAAAATATGATAAAATTCTATTTATCCATACTGTTTCTAATTTTTACAACGTCCTATGGTATTGCAGATGAAGAAGGCATGCTTATTCGGGTAGGTGATTTACTAGAAATTCGATTATCAGGGGAAAGCAGCTTTGATCAACCCTTTAGTGTGAACAATAAAGGGGACATTACTTTACCTGAAATTGGTGACTTAACGGTTGAGGGGATGAGTCTTGTTGAAGCACGGGAATTGGTTGAACAGAAATTAAGTGCAATTTTCAAAAATACAGATCGTTTAGAAATTACTTTATTGGAACATCGATTGTCTGTGATGGTATTAGGATATGTTAAAATACCAGGGCCTGTCGATCTACCAAGTTCTGCCACAGTACAAATGGCAATTAACCAAGCTGGCGGTCTTTCTCAAGGTGCACAATTAGATAAACTACAAATTCGTCGCGATGGAAACATGCAAGTATTTGACTACAAGGCCTATTTAGATTCCGGAGATCCAAGTGAAGTGCCAAATTTAAAATCTAAAGATGTCATTTTCGTACCAGCATCTCCTTTGACTGGGAATGTTCAGGTTGATTTTGACGCCAAAACATTAACAGCTGCTGGGGATGCAAGCGACGACACTCAATCTGTAAAAGTCTTTGGAGAAGTTCATCGCCCAGGCAGTTTTGCATTCAAAGGCACACCAGACGTTATTGATTTAATCATGCGCGCAGGTGGTGTAACAAGATATGCAGGAATAGAACAAATTCGCGTCATCAGTAATGGTCAACCATGGCCATTTAACATGAGGGAATATCTAGATACAGGTAATGTAGAAATGTTACCCGACCTACAAGCGGGTGATACAATTTTCATTCCTCAAGCCAGTGATCAAATAAATACAGGCGCACGCACAGTTTATGTCATGGGCGAAGTATTCAAACCCGGTGCATTTGAAACTAAAGATGGTGCCAGTTTTTTTGACTTACTTGCCAATGCTGGTGGACCAACACGTTTTGCGGAAACTCGTCAAATTAGAATCTTACACAGCAACGGCGAAGTGACCCCATTCGATCTACAATCTTATATAGATGGTCCAACGAAAAATGTATTACCAATAATCACCGCAGGCGATGCAATCCTAGTACCTGAAAAAGCTGATATGAATGAAAAGTCTTGGTTAAAGGTTCCGCCAAGTCGTGCTATTCGCATAATCGGAGCAGTCATACGACCTGGTCGTTATGAATGGTCAAACGAAATGTCTATGATGGATCTTATAGCCCATTCAGGTGGCCCCAAAGCTAATGCAGATACCGCTCATCTTAAAGTAATTAGTAACGGAATAACGACTGATTTTAATTTAAAAGATTTTATGGAAAATGGCGCAGACTTAGATAGCTTACCAATTTTAAAAGCAGAAGATACGGTGGTCGTTCCTGATTTACCAAAGGACCCTAATGACAATCGCTCTCAATGGGTCGCTCAATCTAGCGAACGCTCGATCTATATTTTTGGGCAGGTAAAAGCACCCGGACGCTATGCTTTTAATTCGAACCTACATTTTCTTGATATAATTTCTGCTGCCCAAGGCCCAACAGGTCAAGCAGATTTGCGAAACCTACGCATTACCCATCGAAATGAAAATGAAGCACGCGTCACAAATTTAGACTTAGAGCTATATTTCCAAACTGGCGACGAACATCTATTACCAAAAGTGTTACCAGAAGATGTGATTTATATTCCAGAACGCAATCCACAATGGCTTACCAAATCTAAGGAGGAAACCATTCGTGTCCTAGGTTCAGTAGGACAACCCGGACGTTATGAATTTGACGATAACATGACTATTCTTGATCTATTGGCTGAAGCTGGGGGGCCGACATCAGATGCATTACCAGAACGAATAGTCGTCGTGAACAAACGGGCAAATGGTAAACCACACGCCCATAGCTTTGACCTTGTAGATTTTGCTAAAACAGGAAATTTTGAAAAACTACCCCTCCTGCGTAATGGCGACATGGTATATGTACCAAACCAAAATCAAAGTGGATGGTCAATCTTTTCGAAAACCATGAGAGATGCTGTTTCGGCTGTTGCACTATTTTCAGTATTAGGAGTATTTTAGAATGCAATCATTACCAATTGATTATTCAGAGGTAGATACCCTTTACAGAAACACCATTGGCCAAGGCATAAGCGTTATAACGATCACCTCTCCCTCTTCCAAAGAAGGGACGACTATAACAGCAATCTCTTTGGCTGAAAGGTCAGCAGCAGCAGGTAATAAAACTCTCATTATTGATTTAAATATTCTATCCCCACGTATCGCATCAGAATATTCTCTAGGCGAAATTGATTGGTTTCCGAATATTCAAGCCTTACCACCTGTTCAGGCTACCAACACCGCGAATCTTTGGGCTCTCTCTGCACCAAAACAAAGCGCAAATAGATGGGAATTTCGTGATCATACTAATGTCGTAGGTTGGATCAATATATTGCGCAAAACATACGCAACAATCATCATTGATACATCCCCTTTATGCATAAGAAACAAAGGGAATATCCCATCAGATTCCATTTGTGCGTGTTCGGATGCGACCTTGTTATGTGTTTTGTCTGGAAGAACAAGTTATATGCGCGTCCAAGAGGCAGTAGAGAAACTGAAACATGCCAATGCTAACTTATTTTCTGCTGTATTGAATGATTGCTTTACCCCAAGCCTATCAAGTGAATTGATTCGAGAAAGCTATCGTTTAGAGCGTTTTATTCCCCGCACAATGAATATAGTAAGGAACTTTATCCTAAATTCAACATTGCTAAACCAAGATGTATAAGGGTATCATTTGCATTAATATATGAATGAATTCATTTATCATTTATGATGTAAGGGATAATCAATGAAGAAACCAATGCCCCATATTCTACTGGTTGAGGATGATCCATCACAAGTAGCAATATGTGAGAGCTACCTTTCGAATGAGAACTATAACGTATCCAGTATAGATCAGGGGAAAAAGGCTATTGAACTCATTGCTCAAAACTGTCCAGACGCAATCATTTTGGATTTGAAGTTACCCGATATGTCTGGATTTGAAGTCCTGAATTATATCACAAAGAATGAACTTTCTTGTGAAGTAATTGTTGCTACAGGTTTTGGTTCTATGAATACTGCAGTAGAAGCAATGCAGTTAGGTGCGAGAGACTTCATCAGTAAACCCTTCAATAAAGAGCGATTATTAACGACTCTGAAAAATACTTTTGATCGTCAACGATTAGTGCGCATTGTCCAAACCTATAAAGAAGAAATTGATCGTCCTGGATATTGTGGTTTCATCGGATCATCTCTAGCCATGCAGAGCGTTTATTCAATAATCGACAGTGCTGCAAATAGCAAAGCGACCATATTCATTACGGGTGAAAGTGGCACTGGCAAGGAAGTCTGTGCTTCTGCAATACATAATAAATCAGATAGATCTAACGGCCCATTCATTGCCATCAATTGTGGGGCAATCCCAAAGGACTTAATTGAGAGCGAGCTTTTTGGCCATGTTAAAGGCGCCTTTACCGGCTCAGTGAAAGATCGCGAAGGATCGGTTTTATCAGCCCATGGAGGCACCTTATTTCTTGACGAAATTTGCGAAATGGATATGGCCTTGCAACCTAAATTATTAAGGTTCTTACAAACAGGAACTTATAATAAAGTCGGTTCAGACAAGCTAGAATCAGTAGATGTTCGTATTGTGTGTGCTACCAATAAAGATCCATTAGAAGAAGTGAACAGTGGAAACTTCAGGGAGGATTTATATTACCGCCTTCATGTTTTACCAATATTCTTACCACCTCTTAATGCCCGGGATGCAGATATCCTAGAAATTTCACAACATTTTCTAGCAATTTACTCCAAGGAAGAAGGAAAAAGATTTAAGCATTTTTCAAATGAAGTTGAATCTGTTTTTCTAAATTATGATTGGCCAGGTAATATCCGCCAACTTCAGAATGTAATTCGTAATATCGTTGTTTTACACAATGATGAAGTCGTCACACCAACAATGCTCCCTCCTCCACTAAATACTGTTGGAACAGATTCAAATCAAATTAGAATACCAACCACACCAAAAATTCATCCACAGGATGTTTTGACATCAAACACACAAAGCCCCCAAGACACGATAGAAAGTATTCGTTCTATGGACGATATAGAACGGGAGCATATAGAAAGAGCAATTTCCATATGTAATGGAAACATTCCAACAGCGGCCCATCATTTAGGGATAAGTGCCGCAACAATATATCGCAAAAAGAATGCCTGGAAGCATTAACGTTAACAGAAGAACATTAAATAACGCCATCAATTGATTAATTGCATTTTCAAACAACATAAAAGGGTTTCTATACGCATCAAAATTCCTCCACAATATACGCTTAATAAATGAATTTTAGTATTTACTTACAAAATCTAGAGGCACGTCCATAATGAAGCATAGTAAATTTTGGAACCTTTCCCAAGCAGCAGCATGGGTAGTTTATCGCAGTTCTGAACTTGCTGAAGACCACGCCCAAACGTCTCACAACAAATGGATCGCCCTTAATTGGTACCCAACCAAGCATAAAAACAAACAAGCAGGCTGCATATCAGAACTATCAAAAAAGCTCCAAGAAGGCGTATTAACCGCTTATGGTAGAAGATCACCTAATGGCATTAGCAAAGAACCTATTCCAGACATGGATTGGCAAAATCTAATCCTGTCCCCTCCCACAGCTTACCTACGCGACCCTATAAAAGGTAAAATAGAACCTTGGCTCGACATCACTTTTAAAAGTGGGAATGTGATAAAGTTATGGCAATCAACATCAACAAAAGAGCAAAAAAGAAAGTTTGATAAAAAAATCCTCAAAGAACTTTGGGAAAAAAACCACACACAAAACCAAAACTTTGCTGCTAATGAGCTTATTGAGGATATACAGCTAGAGTATTCATTAAATACAGGAAAGAAAGAACCTTCTCGCACTACTCTTCAAAACTACATCAGACACTGGGTAGCAGAAGCAGCTAGCCAGAAGAAGTCTCTTTAAATTCTGGCTGGACACTGGCTGACTGGCCAGATCCCAACATGCTCCCCTATTGGTCAACGTTAACCAATAGTGAGAGTCCTATGGCTGAGATCACTCAACATGTATCAAAATGCAAACAAGAAGATATTTTAACGAATATCGTTAAGCTGCTAGCTCGCTCGGCAGTTCAATCAGACATTGATACTGCCATAGGCTCTCCTCAAAAAAAGGAGTCTGTCGATGCAGTCCACATCAAGCCCACCCCTCTTAAAAATTGTTGATATTGCTGACCACTGTCGTGTTTCTGTGAAGACCGTACGGCGTTGGATTTCAAGTGGCGAGTTACCCGCAAGCAAGCTCGGAGCGCAATGGCGTATCACCCCAAAAGACCTTCAGATCTTCCTGCGAGAGCGTTGGAACGGATGACCACGCACGTCCACAAATACATAATATTTTCAATAGATT
>CBFCZA010000084.1:0-9600 GCA_965602285.1 uncultured Curvivirga sp.
AGGAATGAAAGGCCAAACCCCATTGGAGATAGATTTATCAGAACTTCCCTCAGATGCAGTGGTAAGCGATATTGTTTATACCCCCCTGAAAACAGATTTATTGGCACAAGCAGAAAAAAATGGAAACCCAATTGTTGACGGCTTAGGAATGCTACTTCATCAGGCTGTTCCGGGATTTAAATCTTGGTTTGAACCAGATCAAGAACCTATGGTGGATAAAGATCTTCGCGATCATATGTTAAAGGCATTAACATCATGATAATCTTAGGTTTAACAGGTAATATTGGAATGGGTAAATCTACTGTGGCGGAAATGTTCCGTTATTTAGGTTTTCCAACACAAGATGCGGATAAGGTTGTTCATGGATTAATGGGTCCAAATGGAGAGGCACTGCCTATGGTTAATGCTGCTTTTCCAAATAGTGTGGACGATGACGGTGTTGATCGTGCAAAATTAGGGGAAATGGTTTTTGGAAACCCAGAAAAATTGAGAGAATTAGAAGAAATCCTCTATCCACTTGTTAATAAAAAAAGAAAAGAATTTCTAGATCAATCTTTACGTAAAAAAGCACAAATCGCTATTCTTGATGTACCATTGCTTTTTGAAAAAGGGTTAGATAAATCTTGTGATTTTACAGCTGTTGTTCGTGCGCCTGATATTATTCAGCGCCAACGGGTATTAAAACGCCCAGACATGACAGTGGAAAAATTTAATAATATTAAAAGCCAGCAAATGCCGATCCAACAAAAAATGCTCAAAGCTGATTTTGTAATACAAACAGGGTTGGGAAAAGGAAAAACTATGCGTGAAGTAAAAGACATAGTAGCCTTGTTATGTGATCCAAAAGCACTTGAAAAATGGCAAGCACAACGCCCTGCCATTAAGGCTAAAGGGAAAAGGTCTAGATAAGATGCGGGAAATAGTTTTAGATACGGAAACAACTGGATTTGATCCAAATAGTGGCGATCGAATTGTTGAAATTGGCTGTGTGGAACTTATTAACCGCGTGCCAACGGGTGAAGTCTATCATCAATATATAAATCCTGAACGTGATATGCCGGACGGTGCTTTTCAAATTCATGGCTTATCAGAAGAATTTTTAGCAGACTTCCCGACTTTTAAGGAAATTGGTCAGGCTTTTCTTGATTTTACAGAAGATGCCATGTTGGTCATTCATAATGCCAGCTTTGATATGAAATTCCTAAATGCGGAGCTGGGTTGGATGGGGTTACCACAACTTCCGATGAGCCGCGCCATTGATACATTAGCCATGGCCCGACAACGTTTCCCCGGCGCACAGGCTTCTCTTGATGCATTATGCCGCCGTTTTGAAATTGATAATACATCGCGTACATATCATGGGGCATTACTAGATTCTGAATTGCTTGCAGATGTTTATTCAGAATTAACCGGTGGGCGTCAACCGGGGCTGGAACTTGCATCAGAAAAGAATAAATCTGCTCAACGTGCCGCGACTTTGGCCGCAGCCTCTAATAAACCTGTTAGGCCACCACGCCCACATACAGCTAGTGAAGAAGAACTTGCAGCCCATTCCACATTTTTAAGTGAAAAAATAAAAGATCCAATTTGGAATAGATCATAAAAAAAGACCCAAGATTAACTTTGGGCCTTTTTTTATTATTATAGCTATATCAAAGATTAGCTTTCAGAAGTATCACCTTGATTTTCTGCTTCAGCTTTGGCATTTGCCACGCGCTGGCGGAACATATCTACAAAATCAATTGGGGCAAGGTTTACAGGTGGGAAACCAGTGCTTTGGATTGAATTTGTCATAACTTGGCGGGCAAATGGGAAAGTTAAACGTGGAATTTCTACGAACATAATAGCCTGAAGGATGTCTTGTGTTACATCGCCCATGGTTACAATTGCCGAATAAACTAATTCTGTTTGGTGCTGTACAACTTCATCTTGTTCGGATTTTGATTGAAGATGCAATGAAACCTCAAAATCTTTTTCTGCAAGTTGTTGTACCGTTACATCCACATTCACTGAAAGTTGTGGGTTTGTAGGGGCTGTTTGAAAAACTTGTGGTGCATTAGGCACTTCAACAGATAGATCTTTCAAATATTGATGAACAATTGTGAAAGGTGGTTGTTGAACGTTTGTTGTTTCATTTCCCTGAGTATCAGTTGTATCTGACATAAATCTTCTCCGTAATAATAATCTACCTTTTCGCTATCATGACAGCGAGGAGGTTACAAATTTTTTATAAAAATTGGTTTAGCTTTTATCTTTTTGATGAGTAATTTTATCTGGATTAGGTGATTGAGGTTTATTATCTTCTGATTCAGGATCAATAATAGTGAAATCCCCATCGATAATATCTTTATTTTCAAAACCTTGAGAGTTGTGATTAGGGTGAAAGCCACTTTTATTTTGAAAACTTCCCCCCATATGGCCTTGCATACGCATTGATCCATTTTTTTGAATCCACCCCCAAATAACTTTCCCTAAACCACGGCGGAACGGTGGAAATAAAAGCGTAAAGCCTATGGCATCAGTTAAAAAACCAGGGGTGAGCAAAAGGGCGCCAGCAACCAATAAACAAAGGCCTGTAAAGACTTCTTCCATAGGTATTTGATTTTGTTGAATATGGGATTGAGCCTTATTCCAAGCATTCAGCCCTTGCTTTCGAACAACGCTGGTTCCGATAAAGGCGGTGGCAATGATTGTGAATATTGTCCAGCCAAGACCAATTTTATCGCCAATCTGAATGAACAGAGCAATTTCAATAACTGGAATAATTATGAAAAGAAGAAGAAGTGGCATCTTGCTCTTTCGTGTTATAATACCTATCTAGAAGATAGAGTGATGTTAAAGTAGATTTATATTTAGGTAGCTTGGATAAAATGCGCAAGACTTACTAGAAAAATATTAAGTTGGACGCGTAATTTATACAAAAAACAACAAAAACACATAAAAACACTAAGAATTTAAATAAATTCTACGTTTTATATGTGTTTTTGTTGCCATTTTTACCACTTAGGTCCATTTTAGCATGACTGTGTTTTTTCTTTAACTTCTTTTAAATTTGAGACTGAATAATGAATGGAATTCCTTTGTTAGACATTTTGCTTTTTGCCGGTGTTGCAATTTTCTTAGTATTGCGTCTTGGTTCTGTGCTTGGAAAGCGCACGGGTCATGAGCATCCACCAAAAACATATAAAGATGTTATTGATGCGCACAAAGAAGCAGAAGAAGATGAAGTTGAAGAAAAGGTCGTTCCTTTGCCTTCTTTAAAAGAGCGTCATGACAAGGAGTTTGATGAGAAAATTCTTGGTGGCCCTCTGCATGACGGACTTCTTGAAATTCGTCGGGCAGACCCTAACTTTAGTCCAGCTCAATTCCTTGATGGCGGGCGTGGCGCATTTGAATGGATTTTGCGTGCCTTTGTTGAGGGTGATCGTGAAACATTAAAAACACTTCTTTCCAAAGATGTTTACGCTAATTTTGATGCAGCCCTTTCCAAGCGTGAATCTTTAGGACAACGCGTAGAGGAAATGTTGATTGGTGTGGATAGCATCAATATTATAGAGGCTCACCTACAAGGTACAACAGCATTGGTTACAACCTAATAAGGTTGTTGATGTAACTGACGTTTGGACTTTTGCACGTGACACCGCAACACGTGATCCAAATTGGAAATTAGTTGCTACACGTAGTCCAGAATAACACAAGCCTAATTTATGTCTGATACTTCTAAAGAAAATACTAAGATTATGAACAGGCGGCGACTTAACAGTCCCGCCTTGTTTATAGGTTGTATGATTGGAATAGGCGTCGGTATCGGGTTTTCTTTATTTTTTCAGGATTTATTTCTAGGATCTGAAGATAAAAAAACAGAAGTCATTGTTCCTATTCCACCCGTTGTAACAGTGAAAGAGCAAGAACCGCCCATACCAGAACCAAAATCACCTATAGAAGATGCTATTACTCTGGAAGAAAAATCATTCAAAGATTTAGCTGGCTGGACAAAAGATGATCTTTCGGGTGTTGAAATTGCCTTTGAAAGAAGTTGTAAGGCGATTTTAAAGAAAAAACCTGAACAGCAAATGGGTCGTGGGCATGTTGCAATTCCTATGGTTTACGGGGATTGGCAACCTATATGTGCCCGTTTTATGGAAAATCCAGCCCTACATGAAAGTGAAAATTTCCGAGCATTTTTGGAATCAGAAACCCTTCCATTCCTCGCGGCAAACAATACCGAAAACGCTGGAAAATTCACAGGGTATTTTGAAGCAGAATTACGCGGAAGTAGAGAAAAAAGCGAGATATATAAATATCCCCTTTATGGTAAGCCAAAAGACTTGGTATCTGTAAATCTTGGTGTTTTCTCTGAAGATTTAAAAGGCCGGCATGTGATTGGTCGCGTAAATAAGAATCAACGATTTGAGCCATATCATAAACGTGAATTGATAGAAGCAGGCGGCATTGATACACAACAATTAGAATTGATATGGATTGATGATGCGGTTGATGTTTTCTTGTTGCAAGTTCAAGGGTCCGGTCGGGTCATTCTACCTGATGGAGAGGTGGTCAGAGTAGGTTATGCAGCTCATAATGGTCATAAATATCAATCTATTGGTCGGTATTTAATAAAAGAAGGTGAAATTGATAAACATAAGGCTTCTTGGCGCGGTATTCGAACTTGGATAGAAGAAAACCCTGAAAAGCAGGCTAATCTGTTTTCACAAAACCCGAGGTTTGTTTTTTTCCGAGTTCTTGACGGGGATGGCCCTATCGGTTCCCAAGGGGTAGCCTTAACCCCAAAAAGAAGTTTAGCTGTGGATCAGCGATATATTCCTTTAGGAAGCCTTGTTTGGCTGGATAGTGTCCAACCGGGTATGTCTAAAGAACCATTACAAACCTTAATGGTAGCACAAGATACAGGTGGTGCTATTAAAGGCCCTGTTCGTGGTGATTTTTTCTGGGGATATGGTGATAAGGCGCTTTCTATGGCGGGATCTATGAATTCAAAAGGGCGCTATTTTATCTTATTGCCCCACGCGACAGCAGCACGTATAGCTTCTGTGGAAAATCAAAAAAGCGCTGATTAACCCCGCAACTGCCCAGCAATGGAAAAACAAGCTGGATCATAACCATAAAATAGTTAAAATACCCAAAATCAATCTTTCAGACCCATTGTCTGAAGGTCGTGCAGTTTAACAGGCAGGTTCCCTATGCAAAAAAAGAATGAAGCACCCTCTTATAAAGTTGGTCTTTTTGTTACATGTTTGGTTGATATGATGCGACCAAGCATAGGTTTTGCCGCTGTGAAGCTATTGGAACAAGCAGGATGTCAGATTGCTGTTCCTGATAATCAAACATGCTGTGGTCAACCTAGCTATAATTCAGGCGATAATGCGGACACAGCCGAAATAGCCAAAAAAGTCATCGAAACTTTTGAAGGTTTTGACTATGTGGTTGCACCGTCTGGATCTTGTGCGGCTATGATCAAGGAACATTATGCAGAATTATTTGAAACGGACCCTCATTGGGCAGGGCGTGCTTTTGAATTATCTGCGCGAACCTATGAATTAACTTCTTTTTTGGTTGATGTTTGCAAGGTCACAAAAGTTAAATCTAAATTAGATGCTAAAGTAACCTATCACGATAGCTGTTCTGGTTTAAGAGAGTTAAATGTGAAGGATCAACCACGAAAATTACTTTCTTCTGTTAAAGGATTAAAGTTAAAAGAAATGATCCGTTCAGATACTTGTTGTGGGTTTGGTGGTACATTCTGTGTTAAATATCCTGATGTTTCAGGAAAAATTGTCGAAGATAAAGTGATCGATGTAGAAAGCAGCGGTGCAGATATCCTCTTAGCTGGTGATTTGGGCTGTTTAATGAATATGGCAGGACGCATTCATCGCGAAGACAAGCATCTTCGGGTTTATCATGTGGCGGAAGTCCTTGCGGATATGACTGATATTCCTGCTATTGGGGAACCTTCTAAACCGATCAACCTTCATTCTTTAAAAGGGAAGGTTTAAGCCATGCAAGCGACGACAAAGAATTTTAAAGAAAATGTAAAAAAAGCACTGAAAGATGAAAATCTTCAAAAAGCCCTTCAAAAAATGAAAGTAGGCTTCGTTGCCCGCCGTGCATCTGCCGTTGAAGGGTTGCCTGAATTTGATGCGCTTAGAGATCAGGCGCGTGATATAAAAAATCATACCCTGCAAAACCTTGATTTATACCTTGAGAAATTTGAAGAAAATGTATTGGAACAAGGTGGAAAAGTTCATTGGGCCCGAAATTCACATGAAGCAAGCCAAACAATTTTAGACATTTGCAAATCTGTAGATGCGAAAATGGTGACTAAGGGAAAAAGCATGATTTCTGAGGAAATTGGCTTGAATAAAACCCTTGAAGATTCCGGCCTTGAAGTTGTGGAAACGGATCTTGGGGAATATATTATTCAGCTTCGAAACGAAGCGCCAAGTCACATTATTGCACCTTCTATTCATGTGGTTAAAGAACAAGTCGAAGCAGATTTTCGGGAAGCTCATAAAGACATGGGCCTTGATCCTGATCGCCAGTTGGAAGAGCCAACACAATTGGTACATGAAGCACGTCATGTGTTACGTCAAAAATATTTGGACAGTGATGTGGGCATCACAGGGGCAAATTTCCTTGTGGCCGAAACAGGCACAAGCATCATTGTAACCAACGAAGGCAATGGGGATTTAACACAAACCCTGCCTAAAGTGCACATCGTGATTGCCAGTATTGAAAAAGTTATCCCGACCTTAGAAGATACAGCAGCCGTTTTGCGTGTTTTGGCGCGTTCTGCAACTGGTCAGGAAATGTCATCCTACACAACATTTTCAAGCGGACCAAAGCATGATGATGATGTTGATGGGCCAGAAGAATATCATGTTGTTATTCTTGATAATGGCCGCAGTTCTATGTTGGGGACAGAATATCAAGATATGTTACGTTGCATCCGGTGTGGCGCCTGTATGAACCATTGTCCTGTTTATGGGGCAATCGGCGGGCACGCGTATGGCTGGGTATATCCAGGGCCTATGGGGTCGGTATTAACTCCAAGCCTGATTGGTATTGAAGAAGCCGCACATCTTCCAAATGCCTCTACTTTCTGTGGTCGTTGTGAAGAGGTTTGCCCGATGCGCATTCCTTTACCAAAAATGATGCGACATTTTAGGCAAAAAGAATTTGAAGAAGGTTTCACTGCTACGCCCGTTAAATGGGCGATGAAAACATATGGTTATCTGGCTAAAAGGCCAAAACTTTGGTCCCTGCTGTTAAAAGTTCAGGCAAGCGTACTTTATAATTTCTCTGGCGGTAAGGGGCGGCTTTCTAAGCTACCATTGTGGGTGTCTGCATGGACCAAACATCGTGATTTCCCAGCCCCACAAGGCAGCAGTTTTCAATCTCAGTGGAAAAAAATGAACGGCGCAAGCAGTTTGGATGATTTAAAAAAGGGTGAAAAATAATGAAAAACTCCAATGATGCCCGCGCCCAGATTTTTGATACAATTCGTAAATCAAAATTACGTGGCGGTGTTGAATCTAATCCTGAAAACGTTGCCGAACGTTTAGAAAAACATCCTTCTGGACTTATTCCTGAACGCAGCAAACTTGATTTTGAAGGTCAAAAGGATCTGTTTCAAAATATGGCAGAAGGCGTACAGGCTTCAGTGATGCGCCTTTCTAGTGATCAAGAAATTCCAGAAGCCGTTAGTGCTTATCTCACCCAGAAAAACTTACCTGCCCGTGTAAAGCTAACGGGCGAAGAGAGATTAAAAGCCCTACCGTGGCAAGATAAGGCCCCAAACCTATCCTTGTTAGAGGGGGCAAGTTCTGGCGATGATTTAGTTAGCCTTACAGGTAGTTTTGCAGGTATTGCAGAAACCGGAACCTTGTTATTACATTCGGGGCCTGCCGGTCCAACAACCCTTAATTTCTTACCTGAAACCCATATGGTTGTTCTATATGAAAAAGACTTGGTTGGTACGATGGAAGAAATGTGGACACGTATGAGAAAACAACAAGCAGATAAGGGTGAAAAGTTCTTACCACGTGCGGTCAATATGATTACAGGTCCATCACGCACAGGCGATATTGAACTTACGATCTTGCTTGGGGCGCATGGACCGCATGCCTTACATATCTTGTTGGTGGAAGATGGCGAAAAATAAGAAACCGTCCTTGAAACAGGATGATGTTAAAAATGGCATCAAAGAATCCTTATGGCGCACAGTATCAAAAACAGTGCGGCCACTGGAAGGCCGTGAAAGTCTATATAGCCAGCATTTAGAGGCATTTTTTAAAGAAAATGAAGAGGAGTTTTCTTCTTCTATAAATAAAAAACCAACAAAAAAACCACCGGTATTTGTTAAGCCAACCAAAACACCAATGCCAACATCTCAAAAGCCCACTAAACCTGCGATGAAATTAGATTTATTGGGCTTTTTAGAGCATGGCGATAGTCCTGGTGTGGATAAACGTACAGCCTTACGCCTGAAAAAAGGCCGCATGCAAGTGGATGCTAGAATTGATCTTCATGGACATAGCGTAGAAGCGGCACATCGTCGTCTCAATAGTTTCGTTTTATCCTCTTCAAAGGCAGGGTATCGCTGTGTTCTGGTTGTCACAGGTAAAGGGGACAAAGGCATGGGGGTGATTAAGCAATCAGTGCCAAACTGGCTTAATGACATACCTCTTCGTGGGAAAATCCTGTCTTTCACTCATGCGCAACCTAATGACGGTGGGCAAGGGGCGCTTTATGTATTGTTAAAACGCACAAGAGACTATTAGGGGGGATTGTAAATGACACCTTTTGGCCAGAAAATGCGAGAACTTCGTAAGGAACGCGGTTTAACTTTAAAAGAAACGGCAAAAGCCCTTCACTTGTCCGCAGCTTATTTATCAGCCTTAGAACATGGCCATAGAGGGCAACCTACGACAGTATTATTACATCAAATTTGTGCTTATTTTAACATTATATGGGACGAGGCAGAAGACCTTGTACAGCTGGCTGCCATCTCTCACCCCAAGGTCACCATAGACACCAGCGGCTTAACCCCTGAAGCTACAGAGTTTGCGAATTTACTAGCAAAGAATATAAAAAAAATTCAACCTGAAAAGATTTTAAAGATGCTTGATCAATTGAAGGAAAATTAAAAAATCACCAAATAGTCCACCAGACTTGAATAAACCTTTAATTCTACACTGCTATAAAAAGTAGATTAAAAATAAATAAATAAATTTTAAGTATTTTCTCCTTTGCCGTTAATTAAAAGTATTTATAATAAATTTAATTAATTAGGAGAAAATATTGAAACAATCGAACGCTCTTGTTTTAGCTGTAATATTCCTTATTTCTGGCTGTTCACTAAACAATATCAGCGCAAGCATGATGGATTTAGAAAGCGATTTGCCGATTAATGGCGAATATGCAGGTGAGATAGAAGATCTTACTGCGCCAATTACTTTATCTATTAAACCCTTTAAAAAAAGTAAAATCCGGTGGTCATTTTTTGAAGATACGCCTGGACGTCTTGAATCGGTCCAAACAAATGGCACCATTCAGTCTAATCGTAAGCATGGCGGGTTT
>CBFCZA010000085.1:0-9579 GCA_965602285.1 uncultured Curvivirga sp.
AAACAAGCGAAGCTTTGAAGTTGCAAATACGGTGATGCATACAACAGGTCAGGCTTTCATGATGGCGTTCCAAGCCGGCGGCCCACATGCGCAAGATCGTGGCTTAGAAGCCGTGGTGTACGCGTATCAGGAAATGACACGTACACCTGCGAAAGCCATTTGGAGTAAACCAGCAGGCAAAGGTACTTTCGACACATTAGAAAAGACATGGCGTTTAATTCCACGGGGTGTTGCGATTGAAATTGGTTGTGCAACATTCCCAACATGGAACGGATATCCCGGTCTTTTTGCAAGTTTAGTCACAGGCAACGCGGTTGTGGTTAAGCCACATCCTAATGCTATTTTACCTTTGGCATTAAGTGTTAAAATTGCACGTGAAGTTTTAGCTGAAGCTGGATTTGATGCAAATACAATCCTATTGGCTGCTGATGCGCCAGAAGCACAAATCACAAAAGATTTAGCCTTGAACGAAGATGTTAAAATCATTGGTTTCACTGGGTCAAACGCATTTGCACAATGGCTTCGTGATCATGCGAAACAGGCTGATATCTATACAGAAGAGGCTGGTGTTAACTCTATCGTTGTGGATTCTACGGATAACTTCCGTGGCATGTGTGGCAATATTGGGTTCTCTCTTTCTTTATATAGTGGCCAAATGTGCACCGCACCTCAGAATATTTATATTCCAAAAGATGGCATTGAAACAGATCAAGGGCATAAAAGCTTTGATGAAGTTACAGCTGGTATCAAGGGGGCTATCGACGGTTTGTTGAAAGACCCTATGCGTGCGGCTGGCGTTTGTGGTGCAATTTCAAATGATAGTGTGGCGGCGCGTGTTGCTGAATTTTCAAATAAAGCAGATGTGCTGCGTGCCTCTGGCGGTATTGAAGGTTTAGAAGATGCACGTACAGCCACACCGTTGATCTTGCAGGTTGAAGAGGGTGCTACAGACCTACATACAGAAGAATGTTTTGGTCCTATCTCTTATATGGTTGCGACGAAGAACAGTGCAGAAGCTATTTCTTCTGCGGCGCATTTAGCTGCAACAAAAGGCGCAATCACTTCTGCGATTTATTCAACGGATGAAGCTGTTCTTGATGATGCAGTTGAAGCCTTCGGAAACGCAGGTGTAAATCTGTCTTGTAACCTTACGGGCGGTATCTTTGTGAACCAATCAGCAGCCTATAGTGATTTTCATGTGACGGGTGCAAATCCTGCGGGTAATGCAAGCCTTACCGATGCGGCATTCGTTGCGAAGCGTTTCCGTGTTGTTGCAACACGCCGCCCTGTGACTGTGGAAGCTGACTAATTAATATTTGGAAGTAAGAGTTATGGTTGTTGTAATTGAACGTCGTGATCCCATCGCAATTGTACGGATTGATAATCCGCCTGTGAATGCATTGTCTGCCCATTTACGCAAAGGTTTGTTTGAAGCCGTGCAAGAATTGGAAACGATTGATGCCGTCACGCAAGTTATCTTGATGTGTGAAGGGCGGACGTTCATTGCAGGGGCGGATATTTCCGAATTTGGAAAACCATCCGCCAAACCTCTTTTACCTGATGTTATTTCTGCGATTGAATCATCTAGTAAGCCATGGATTGCTGCAATTCATGGGACCGCCCTTGGTGGTGGGTTCGAAGTCTGCCTTGGATGTAGTTATCGTGTGATGAATTCTACGGCAAAAATTGGTTTACCGGAAGTTACACTTGGATTAATCCCCGGGGCTGGTGGCACTGTAAGAACCCCACGTTTAGTGGGTATAGAGGCCGCAGTAGAACTGGTTACGAGTGGTAAACCTATTTCCGCTGACAAGGCATTGGAAATGGGTGCCTGTGATGCGGTTGTATCTGATGATATTTTACAAGGTGCACTTGATTTCGCCATGTCTATTTCTGGGCAAGAACGCCCCATACCACTTTGCGATCGTTCGGTGGATAGTGGGAAAGATAATACATTTTGGGTGGATAAAAAATCAGCCTTATCAAAAAGAGCGAAAGGTCAGCAATCTCAAATCCGTGCTTTAGAATCTATTCGCTTTGCAACAGAAAATGAATTTGCTGTATCTTTAAAGCAAGAACGTGAAATCTTTATTTCTTGTCGTGATAGTGATGAATCCTCGGCCTTGCGACATATGTTCTTTAGCGAAAGAAAAGCTTTTAATCCTCCTTGGTTAGACAAAAGTTTAATTTCAAATTTATCTAAGGTCGCTGTGATTGGTGGTGGCACTATGGGGGCCGGAATTGCTGTTGCAATGCAGAACGCAGGCTATAACGTGACATTGGTTGAACGTGATCAAGAAAGCCTTGTACGTGGGGTCGCGAATATTACAAAGCTTTATCAAGGCAGCGTTAAACGCGGCCTACTATCTGAAGAAAAGTTAATAAAAAACATCACTTCTCTTGGGCAAGAAGTTGGCTATGATAACCTTGCTGATATGGATTTGGTGATAGAGGCCGTCTTTGAAGATATTACTGTAAAGCAAACCTTGTTTAAGGAACTTGATCGTATCTGCAATAAGAATACGATCTTTGCTACGAACACATCCTATCTTGATCCTAATAAATTTGCTGATGTTGTATCTAATCCTGAACGTTTAATTGGTATTCATTTCTTTAGCCCCGCCCATATTATGAAGCTGGTGGAAGTGATAAAGACCGACAGGACGTCTGATAGTGTCATTGCTACCGTCTTTGGTTTGGTGAAGAAACTTCGGAAAACACCAGTATTGGCCGGCGTTTGTGATGGGTTTATCGGAAATCGAATTCTTAAAACCTATCGCCAACAAGCAGAGATGTTATTGCTTGAAGGATGCTACCCTAGTGAAATAGATGAGGCGATGCGCCTGTACGGTATGTCTATGGGGCCATTTGAAGCACAAGATTTAGGGGGCTTAGACATTGCCTTTGCCCAACGCCAAAATGCGGCGAAGAATGGTTCACCGGTTTATGCACCCGTTGCAGACGCTTTATGTGCCTTGAAACGGTTTGGTCAGAAAACATCAGCAGGGTGGTATGATTATGACGAAGGTAATCGTAAACCATTAAGCAGTGATGAAGTGGCAAGCATCATCGATACTTTACGCAAAGAAGAAACCAAAACCATTCAGAATTTTGCACAAGATGAAATTTTAAAACGCATCACTTATCCCATGATCAATGAAGCTCTCAAAATCCTAGAAGAGAAGATTGCAACCTATCCTGTGGATGTTGATCTTGTTGAAATTTTAGGATTTGGATTCCCGCGTTGGCGTGGTGGGTTACTTCATTATGCGGACACTGTTGGTCTTGATATCATTCATGCAGCTTTAGTCGATATGAAAGAAAAAGGAACCTATGTAGGGCCTTGTGATTATCTCTCTAAACTCGTTAAAGATAAAATATCAATTTCCGATTTAAATGGATAGAAATGAAAAAGCGCAGTTCAAAACTGCGCTTTTTTTATTTAGGTTCTAGTTGCTTTTTGACGTCATAAAGCGGGGCGCAATCTGGTGCATTCACTTTTCGTCTGTTTGGTTCAACTTCGCTAAGGGGTTCAACAGGGTGCATCATGGTTTTACAATTTAGGGCAAGTTGTTGATAGACACCGGTACCTTCTGTTTTCCAATCGATTTCTTTTTCACTTAATTCCCTAAGCACTTTTGCGGGTGATCCAACAGCAAGGCTATTATCTGGAATTTTCATGTTTGCTTTGACGAAAGCCATCGCTGAAACGATGCTATTTTTTCCAACCTCTGCGCCATCCATAACAACCGCATTCATGCCGACAAGTGCATTTTCCTTAATGATGCATCCATGAAGAACGGCCCCATGACCGATATGCCCATTTTTTTCGATAATAACTTCATAAGCGGGAAACGCATGGACAACACATGTATCTTGGATATTAGACCCTTCTTCCATGATGATACGACCAAAGTCGCCACGTAAACTTGCTGCAGGGCCTACATAAACATTTGGCCCAATAATCACATCACCAATCAAGATTGCTGAAGGGTGGACATAGGCGTCTTTATGAACGACTGGGATAACCCCGTCATAAGAATATATTTGGCCCATCGGGAGGCTCCGTTTCTAATGTTAGAATTTATGCAGGGCGTTTAAGGCCTATTTTATTGAATATTTCATCGGTTTGTTTTTGCCATAATTCTTTTAGGCTATCCACATTTTCTGCTCGTAAGCCCATATTAACCAGTTGCTCATTATTAGCGGAGGCACTGCTGGCAAAGCTATCTAAGGCACGAGGATACCAATAATTCACAGAAGCTTGCACATCTGTATGATCACGTTTTTCTGCCATGATGGCGACTAATGCTTTTTCCGCTGCATCCGCATGGACAACCTCAACCTTTGCAATGTCATCCATCGCATTTCCAAGAGGTTGATAGGAACAACGTGATAGACTGTCTAGTTGGATGGCCGATGCATGACCCATGAGGTAATTCAATACTACAGAATCATTCCAGCCATAAATGGGAGAATAAAATATATTGAGGCGTGAATCATTGCCCCATCGTCTGGTACCCAAATAAACATTTCGATCAAGTCGTGCATTCCACGTATGGGTAGTCACATACATAGCTAGATTGGCCCCGAAACCTTCCATTAAGGTTAGGACTACTTGGGCGCTATTTAATTTCTCAGTCACGATTTTACTTGCAGCGATACGTTCACGAAGGCCGGGCGCCCCATTAACACAATCCGCAAAACCACTTGCACCAGCAAGCGCAGAATCTACAAATGTCGCCATGATTTTCATCAATTCCGCACGATAGCGAGGGGGGACATGATCTGGCGATGTTAATTTCCCACCCTTAGAAAGGTAATCCATTGTTTGATTTTCGTCAGCCATAAATAAGTCTCCCACGATATCGGTTGAATCAGAAAACGTTACAATAGAGTATGTCATCGAAATCAGTCGCAATCTACTTATTTTGCTAAATGATCGTGATTACACATATTCTATTGGTCGTAATTCCATATAATTCTATTGGTCGTAATCTACGACGACCTTATCCGAGACAGGGTAGGATTGGCAGCTAAGAACGTAGCCCGCTTCAACTTCATAATCTTCCAGTGCGAAGTTTGTATCCATGTCCACATCACCTTCGATGACTTTACATTTACATGTGGAACAAACCCCACCCTTACAGGCGTATGGAAGATCTAACCCTTGGTCCAGTCCCGCATCCAAAATCGACATATCGCCTTTATTCATCTCTATGTTGCGTGAAAGGCCATCGATAATAACAGTCGCTTCTACTTTTGCTTCTGCACCGCCATTTGCTGTTGCTGATTTTGCACGTGCTTTGGTTGGTTTGTTACTTGCGAAAAGTTCAAATTTGATTTTCTTCTCATCTAAACCATGTTCTTTTAGGCTTTCGGAAATTGCGAGCATCATTGGTTCAGGGCCACAAATAAAGGCCATATCTACATCAGGAACATGAATCCAACTTTTGAACATCGCCGCGCATTTTTCTTTGTCCATGCGACCATTGAAAAGATCAATATCTTGGTTCTCGCGTTCTAAAACATGAACGATACTTAGGCGACCAAGGTAGATGTTTTTAAGATCTTCTAATTCCTCACGAAACATAATGGTGTTTGATGATTGGTTGCCATAAACAAGTGTGAAGCTGCTGTTTGGCTCTGCTTCTAATGTTGTTTTAATGATGCTCATAAATGGGGTGATGCCACTACCGCCAGCAAAGCCAACATATTGTTTGTTTGATGAAGAATCTAGAGGCGCATAAAAATTGCCCATAGGCTTCATCGCTTCTATGGTATCGCCAGCTTTTAATTCATCATTTGCCCAAGAGGAAAACAGCCCGCCATTAATTTTCTTAATACCAACCTGAATTAAAGGCGCGCCAACTTTTGAACAAATTGAATAAGAACGACGTATTTCTTCGCCTTCAAATTCTTTACGGAAGGTTAGATATTGCCCTTGAATGAAATTCAGGTCGGTATCGTTACTTGCTGCTTCAAGAGAAACAATCACCGCATCACGGGTTTCGCGTTTGATATCTACGACTTTTAGGGCGTGAAAATCAGCCATGGCTATTTCCTCAATTCTTTCTAATCAAATACATTTAAAGTAATCAAATGGTTCAAGGCAGTTTTCGCATTGATAGCTTGCCTTACAAGGCGTAGAGCCGAACCAGCTTACGGTTTTTGTATGGGTGGATTTACAACGAGGGCAGGCGACCTCTTTTGGTTTGCCTGTATTATCTTCGCCGGTGGTACCACATTTTGTTGCGCCAACGGGTGGTGCAATTCCATATTCCCTTAGCTTCTCTTTTCCATCTTCGCTGAGCCAATCAGTGGTCCAAGCCGGTGATAGACGTGTTTCGATAGCTATTTTTTCTATGCCCTTGTCACGTAATGCGGTTTCTATATCCATTGAAATCACACGTGTCGCGGGACAGCCTGAATAGGTAGGGGTCACGGTCACTAATAATTCATCTTCTTTCCATTCGACACCACGAATAATGCCAAGATCTACCACAGATATAACAGGAACTTCTGGGTCGGGTACTTGATGTAACCATTCCCAGATTAGGTCCGTATCAGGTAAATTATGACCTGCTGATGTCGGGGTGTCAGACATTACCAGTTAGCTCCCGGATAGGCTCGTTGAAGGAACTGCATGTCAGCAAGGATGAAGCCCATATGTTCTGTATGAACACCCGTTTTACCACCTTTTTGTGCCCAGCTGTTTGAAGGCTTAACAAGTCCAGCTTCTTCAAATAGTGCATCAACAGAGGCATGCCATTTGGTTTCTATGTCGCCAAGGTCAGGGGCAACGCCCGCTGCAGCCATTGCCGCGTCTACGCCGTCACCTTGGAACATTTCACCAGTGTAAGACCAAAGCGTATCAATGGCATTTTGCATGCGACGTTTGCTTTCTTCTGTTCCATCACCCATGCGCAAGCACATGTCAGAACTACGTTCCAAATGATATTTCGCTTCTTTAACTGCTTTTTCCGCAATCTCTGCCACACGGATGTTGGTAGAGGTTGTTAAAGCCTTCAACATATTTAGATGCCAAACATCAAAGAAATATTGGCGGGTCATGGTTTGGGCAAAATCCCCATTTGGCTGTTCAACCAATAGGAAATTTCCAAATTCATTTCCATCACGAAGATATGCTAAATTATCCGCGCTACGACCTTTACCTTCAACTTCGCCGGCTAAACCCAACCAAAGTTGTGTTTGCCCGATGAAATCAAGGGCGATATTTGCAAGGGCAATATCTTCTTCTAAAATGGGTGAATGACCACACCATTCAGAATTTCTATGACCAATGATAAGGCAGTTATCGCCCATTCTGGTCAGGAATTTAAAAAGGTTAAGATCGTTAGACATTACATAGCACCTACTTCTTCTGGGATGTCGAAGAATGTTGGATGACGATATACTTTAGAGTTAGAAGGATCGAATAATGGTCCTTTTTCACTTGGTGCGCTGGCGGTGATGTCTTCTGCTTTTACAACCCAAATGCTAACACCCTCATTGCGTCGTGTGTAAACGTCACGGGCATTGTTGATTGCCATTTCTTGATCAGGTGCATGTAGGCTTCCTACGTGACGATGGCTCATGCCATGTTGACCGCGAATAAAGACTTCCCAAAGTGGCCATTCTTTCATTTTACTATCCCTTTACTAAAAAAGTTAACCTGATGTTTCCATCTGGTGTTTTATGCTGGTAGCGCTTATTCAGCCGCCGCAGCTGTTTGTTTACGTGCTTCTTTTTTTTCTGCATATGCGCTTAACGCATCACGGAACCATTCACCGTCTTCCCATGCTTTTACACGGGCGCCAAGGCGTTCGCGGTTGCAGGGTCCATTGCCCTTAATCACACTGAAGAATTCGTCCCAATTGATGGCACCATAGTCATAACCACCTTTTTCTTCGTTCCATTTAAGGTCTGGATCAGGAATGGTTAGGCCTAAATATTCAGCTTGCGAAACAGTTTGATCCACAAATTTTTGGCGAAGGGCATCGTTTGAATCAATTTTGATTTTCCATGCCATAGATTGTGCTGAATGAACGGAATCTGCATCGGATGGCCCGAACATCATCAAGGCCGGCCACCACCAACGGTTCATGGAATCTTGTGCCATTGCCTTTTGTTCTTCTGTGCCTTTGCACATGGAAACCAATAGGTCGTAACCTTGGCGTTGATGGAAACTTTCTTCCTTACATACACGGATCATCGCACGGGAATATGGACCGTATGATGTGCGTTGTAGCGGAACTTGGTTCATAATCGCAGCACCATCGACCAGCCAGCCAATAGTACCAATATCTGCCCAGTTGATTGTTGGATAGTTAAAGATAGAGGAATATTTAGCTTTGCCACTATGAAGTTGTTCCAGCATTTGATCGCGAGAAATCCCAAGTGTTTCTGCCGCACAATAAAGATAAAGGCCGTGTCCCGCTTCATCTTGAACTTTCGCCAATAAAATAGCTTTTCGTTCCAACGTGGGGGCGCGTGTGATCCAGTTACCCTCTGGTAATTGCCCAACGATTTCAGAATGGGCATGTTGAGAAATTTGACGAATTAAGGTTTTGCGATAAGCCTCTGGCATCCAATCTTTTGGCTCTACCTTAACATCACGGTCAATTTTTTCTTGAAAGGCACGTTCTTGCGCGTCCATTTCATCGACGGTCTTAACCTTGTCTACATCAGCTTTCACGACTTGTGCGTACATTAATAGTCTCCTCGGTTCATTCGATGTCGCGTTGAACGCGCTTAGTATTTTGTTGTTGAACGTGTTTATTTCTTACCTTGTTAAACGCGTTCGATAATCATGGCGATGCCTTGACCTACGCCAATACACATGGTGCAAAGGGCGTAACGTCCACCTGTTCTTTGTAATTGATACATGGCTGTTGTGACCAAGCGCGCGCCACTCATTCCTAATGGATGGCCAATGGCAATGGCCCCACCATTCGGATTTACATGTGTTGCATTTTCGTCAACGCCTAAACCACGAAGGACGGCTAGTCCTTGGGCTGCAAATGCTTCGTTCAATTCGATCACGTCCATGTCATGGATTGTAAGGCCAGCCATTTGTAGCACTTTTTCTGCGGCAGGCACGGGGCCAACACCCATGATACGTGGAGCAACACCTGCGACGGCGGTTGCAACGACGCGGGCTTTTGGTGTTAGGTTGAATTTTTTAGCCGCATCCTCATTCGCAAGAAGAAGGGCGCAAGCCCCATCATTCACGCCGGATGCATTCCCTGCGGTTACACTTAAGTCTGGGCCGTTTACACCACGTAATTTACCAAGCTTTGCGGCATCCGTACCCGGGCGTGGATGTTCATCCGTGTCGACGATAACTTCACCACCTTTACGAAGCGGGACAGAGACAGAAATGATTTCATCTTTGAAAACCCCTTTTTCATGAGCTGTCGCCCAGCGTGCTTGGGATGTTTCTGCAAATTTATCTTGATCTTGACGTGAAATACCAAAGTCAGCCGCAACATTGTCAGCGGTTTCAGGCATTGAATCCGTGCCATATTGTGCTTTTAATTTCTTATTTGGAAAGCGCCAGCCAATGGTCGTGTCATA
>CBFCZA010000086.1:0-9568 GCA_965602285.1 uncultured Curvivirga sp.
TATGAATAAATGGTATGGTGATTTCCATGTGTTAAAAGACATCAACTTAGATGTTAAACGTGGTGAACGTATTGTTATTTGTGGCCCTTCAGGGTCAGGTAAATCCACAATGATTCGTTGCATAAACCGTCTGGAAGAACATCAACAAGGTTCTATCCTTGTCGATGGCATTGAATTAACTAATGATTTAAAGAATATTGATGCAATCCGTCGTGAAGTGGGAATGTGTTTTCAACATTTCAACCTTTTCCCACATCTAACAATCTTAGAAAACTGCATTTTGGCACCGATCTGGGTTCGCAAGACCCCACGTAAAGATGCCATTGCAACAGCGATGCATTTCTTAGAGCGTGTTAAAATTCCAGATCAAGCCAATAAATACCCAGGCCAACTTTCTGGTGGGCAGCAACAACGTGTGGCTATTGCCCGCTCCTTATGCATGGAACCACGTATTATGTTGTTTGATGAGCCTACATCAGCACTTGATCCAGAAATGATTTCAGAAGTGTTAGATGTGATGGTTGATTTAGCCGAAACCGGTATGACCATGTTATGTGTGACCCATGAAATGGGTTTTGCACGTAAAGTCGCTGATCGGGTGATCTTCATGGATGAAGGGCAAGTGATTGAACAGAACGAACCAGAAGAGTTCTTCACAAATCCACAATCAGAACGAACACAACTATTCCTGAGCCAGATTCTAGGTCACTAGAAGCTCGCTTCAAATAGTAAAATATTATAGGACGCTCCATATAGTAAATTGGAGCGTCCTTTTTTTGTGCCGAAACAGCTTGTTTCATTGACCAAATAAAATCACGCTCTTATGATTAGAAATGTTAAGCTTTTTCAAACATTCTCTGAAATTATCAACTGCTCCTTCAAAGATAGCAGCTTTTGGGATGTGCTTATTAACAATAGCCTCCCTTCACCCCCATAATGTTGCGGCTGAGGACGAACTAACCTTCTTCCGTATTGGAACAGGGCCAACATCAGAAACTTTATATGCCCTAAGCACAGCAATTTCCGTAAGTATTAGCCGTCCACCTGGCAGTTTACCATGCGATACGCTTGGCGGTGTCTGCGGTGTTCCTGGTTTAATTGCTGTAGCACAATCCAAAAGTGGCTCCATTGAAAACCTTAATGACCTTCGTTTGGGAGAGGTTGATTCTGCCCTTGTGCGTGCTGATATTGCAAACCAAGCCTTCAAGGGTATTGGGCCGTTCATTCACGATGGTAGCAACGAAAACTTAAGGGTTATAGCAGATTTAATGCCCGTCAGTGCACATATCATCGTTAAAGAAAACTCCGATATTTTCAGTGTGAAAGACTTAAAGGGAAAAAAAGTATCCATTGGTGCCAATGGCTCCGGCACCCGACTATTTGCCCGTTCAATCTTACAAGCTTACGGTCTTGATCTTCATAATATTATATATAGACATTACCGACCTGGCCCTGCGGCAGATGCATTAACAAATGACGATATTGATGCCGTCATCATTGTCGGTGCGGCCCCTATTCCCGCTTTTAAGGCACTTGCTAGCGATATAAAACTTCGCCTTATTTCAATTGAAAACGAAGAACGCGAAACATTAAAGAGAATCTACGCACATCTAAACGATGATAGCATAGAACAAGAGGCTTATGGTAAAGCGACAACAATTCAAACCGTTAGCGTAGATGTACAATGGGTTGTTAATGCATCAGCCGACATCACCCTCATCGAAAATATAACGCAAGCCTTGTGGCGAAGTGAAACAAGAGACTTCTTTCTGCGAAATAATCCAGAACATTACTTTCCTAAGGTCAAAACATCCATTCCACGTGGCTTAATTCCCGCGCATCAAGGTGCAGAAATCTATTACAAAAAATCTGGCCTTATGTAATTAACTAAAAGAGATCCATTTGCGGTCTTGACGATTCTACATCATTCAAATCGATTCTCTCTATTAGATCAGGCCCTTCATTTCGCATATTCCCTACTTTTCTTGCCACGGGAAAATACTCCATTTGACGCTTTCCATAGTAGGGTAAGATCAGCCTATGGGCTTGATCCGTTGTTCCATAGACCCAAGTATTAAAATCTTCTACATCAAGTATCACAGGCATACGATGATGAACCAGTGCCACATGATCATTTGCAGGAACAGTAACGATACTGCATGTCTCCACATCTGATCCATCCGCCCCCAGCCATTGTTCCCAAATCCCTGCAACAACGATGGGATCACCATCTTCCATATGTAGGTAATATGGCTGTTTATAAGGTTTTTTTTCTGTGGCAGATGTTTTTGCCATCCACTCATAATATCCATCCATTGGAATCAGACAGCGTCGCCTCTTAAAAGGAACTTTGAAAGAAGGTTTCTCAGAAATGGTTTCCCCACGTGCATTAATCATCTTAGCCGCATTTTCTGGGGTTTTAGCCCAACTGGGAATCAATCCCCAACGAAAATAACAGGCATTTAAAGGACCTTCATTTATACGATCAATCAGCTCTCCGCCCCCTGGCCGTACAGCAACGATAGCTTGGGTTGGGGCTATATTATACCGCGCAGGTACATTTGGTGCCTGTGGAAAACCGAAAAGCTTTCGCAGAGTATCTATAGGTGATGATAAAGCAAAGCGACCGCACATATTGTATCTATCGTTCCTTCTCGCATATGAAATTTAACCTATAATTAGGGTGATTCTCCCCTAATATTAACATTGATCCACATAAAATAAATATTCCGTTTTCGAAAGGATGCCCATGTCTCTTGATGTTATCAAAAATCAAGTGAAATATCTTTATAAATTGAAAATGATTTAATGGACAGAATATGCATATAGCTATATCTTGTTGTTAATGAAAATTTAAACACGAAATATAGTAATTTTCTAAAGTTATCCACAGACCAGTCATCCACAGCATGTGGATGAATAAGAGTTCTTAGAAGTGAATCAACACTTTAGGCATAAATGCCATGTGGACAACCATAAGAATATAGTTATGAAATTTTGCGGATTTGAAGGGGTTTAAACCGTGTCTGAGGGTATGCTGGAAACTGCGCGAGGGGAAAATGCCGAATCTCAAACAGATTTGTTTGCGGGTTTAGGTATTGGAAAAGATGATGTGTCTCATACGGATACATTACTTTCTGATGGCGTCGATAATTTAGATTCTGAAACACGTGATCACGCACAGAATGAGCGTGGCATAAATGTGCGCATGGATCGTTCACGTGATTCTTTGCTTACTGCATTTGGTAAGGCGACCTTAGAAGATCGCTATCTAATGCCCGGTGAAAGTTATCAAGATATGTTTGCCCGCGTTGCAATGCATTATGCTGATGATGATGCCCATGCGCAGCGCCTCTATGACTATATTTCTAAACTTTGGTTCATGCCCGCAACGCCTGTTCTTTCCAATGGTGGCACCAAACGTGGCCTACCAATTTCATGCTTTTTGAATGAAACCCCTGATACATTAAAAGGTATCATGGACCTTTGGACAGAGAATGTATGGCTTGCAGCCCGTGGCGGTGGCATTGGATCTTATTGGGGTAATTTACGTTCTATTGGTGAAAAAGTTGGTCAATCTGGTAAAACATCTGGTGTTGTACCTTTCATTCGCGTGATGGATTCCCTTACACTTGCCATTTCCCAAGGAAGTTTACGACGCGGTTCCGCTGCTGTGTATTTACCTGTTTGGCATCCTGAAATCGAAGAATTTGTTGAAATTCGCCGCCCAACAGGTGGTGACCCTAACCGTAAGGCCCTTAATCTTCATCATGGTATCTTGTTAACGGATGACTTCATGCGTGCGGTTGAGGCCGATGAAGAATGGGCCCTTACAAGCCCTAAAGATGGCTCCGTTGTTCGTAAAGTTGGTGCACGTGATTTATGGATTCGCATCCTTACTGCACGTATTGAAACAGGCGAACCATATTGCATTTACATCGATCATGTAAATCGTAACATTCCTGAACATCAAAAATTGATGGGCTTACAAGTCAAGACCTCTAACCTTTGCGCAGAAATCACATTGCCAACAGGTTTAGATAAAGATGGCCATGACCGTACGGCTGTTTGCTGCCTGACTTCATTAAATCTTGAAAAATTCTCTGAATGGGAAAAAGACGACAAGATGATTGAGGATGTGATGCGCTTCTTGGACAATGTCCTTCAAGATTTCATCGACAATGCACCTGACGAATTTGCACGGGCTAAATATTCCGCAATGCGTGAACGGTCTGTTGGCCTTGGTGTGATGGGTTTTCATTCATTTTTACAAGCGAATGGTATTCCAATGGAAGGTGTTATGGCGAAAGTATGGAACAATCGCATGTTCAAACATATTCGCGCACAAGCTGATGCCGCCTCTAAATTTTTGGCAGAAGAAAAAGGCGCCTGCCCTGATGCTGCTGAATTTGGTATCATGGAACGTTTTTCTAATAAAATGGCAATTGCCCCTACTGCCTCCATCTCTATTATTTGTGGTGGGACGAGCCCAGGTATTGAACCTATCGCAGCCAATAGTTTCACGCATAAAACGCTAAGTGGTTCCTTCAATGTAAGGAATAAACATTTAAAAGCGGTGCTTGTTGAAAAAGGGCAAGATACAGACGATATATGGTCTTCAATTTCTGTGAATGAAGGTTCTGTTCAGCATTTAGACTTCTTAAGTGATGATGAAAAAGATGTGTTTAAAACTGCATTTGAAATTGATCAACGATGGTTGATTGACCATGCTGCAGATCGCGCACCAAGCATTTGTCAGGCGCAATCATTAAATCTATTTTTACCAGCAGATATACATAAACGCGATCTACATCAACTGCATTACCAAGCATGGAAAAAAGGTGTTAAAAGCCTCTATTATTGCCGTTCGAAATCAATTCAACGTGCTGAAGCAGGTTCCGAACATAAAATTGGAATGGTTGCAGCAGTACCACATATGGGCAAGGTGAATGAAGCCGCAAGCGGTGGAAATACCGCTGATTTTGAAGAATGCTTATCCTGCCAATAATCACGCTAAGCCCTGCATACTGGGTAAGGATGTAAGGGTGTGATTATTCAAGGTTGGGTGTCTATGGGGATAGACAAAAAAACGCAGCGTTTTATCGCTGCGTTTTTTTATGATTTAATTATATGGAATTTTAATCAATATCTTCAGACAAACGATCTAAATGGCCTGAAACTTTGTCCGCATTTGATCCAATCGTACGTATCAGTTCTTCAACCTCTGTTAAGTTTCCTTCAGGGTTTGATTGATACAACTTCACTGCTTTTCGTGCCATTTCATGAATTTCTTTATGCGGGATTTCCATTGCTTTGAAATCGCTATTATTCAAAATATCACGATCATCAACAGCATAATACCATTTGCCCAATCGACATTTAGTATGCTCAGTCATTGTATCTGGGTTCATCTTCTCCCCAACATCAATGAGCATCTCACTTAAACGGCGTTCCCAAAGCATATGATCTGAACGTGCCCTTCGGACATTTTTCGCTGGTAATTCAATGGGATCACAAGAATCAAAGACTGTTTTTAAGGCTTTCTCTGCCTCTAATAGATCCTTCGTCAATTTACCCATTTCATTATTTGATAGGTTAACACGATCAACAATATCATTCACATGACCAATCATTTGGCGTGTTTCTTGATCTTGATCTTCTAGGCCATTCACCATTTGCATAATGGAACCGACAAAGTGATCGATTGTCGATTGAACATTTTCAGAATCAGCTTGATAGGATGAAAACTCTTCTTGGCTTTTCTCCAGATGCGTTGAAGACACCTCAACCTGCCCGACAATATGACTGGTTTCTTGTTCTAAAACGGCAATGCGCTCTCTGATGGTATCAGTCGCCTCAGCTGTTTGTTTCGAAAGGTTTTTAACTTCACCCGCAACAACAGCAAACCCCTTTCCGGATTCGCCTGCACGTGCGGCTTCGATTGTAGCATTCAAGGCTAATAAATTAGTTTGCTTTGCGATAGCTTCAATTTGCTGGGTTATCTGACCAATGGTTTTAGTATATTCAGCTAGACGATTTGTTGATTCTTGTACTTCTTCCATACCTTCGGCAAGCTTTTCAACCGTAGAAAAAACACGATTTACGGATTGATTTGAATCGCTCACCAAAGTTAACGATTTTTGTGCATCTTCTTCTGCATTTTCACGAATACTGCCCATAGATTGCAACAGGTTTTCTAACTTTCCAAGATTACCTTGAAAGCCGTTTATATAGCTTTCCGTCTCATGTACATGGCGTTGTAATCTTGCTGCATGGGTTCCTGAACGGTTTACTGCAATAGACGCATCAACAGATCCATCAAACGCAATGAGTAAAAGGCCCTGAATTTTCTTTCCGACCTCTTGCACTTTTTGCGCTGCACTATCTTGAAAATCTTCCTTAGCTAATTCATCAAAAGATAAATTAAATAGAAAGTCTAACGACTGATCAATTTCTGACATTTCTTCGCCTAAAAAATAATATGAATGGCTGAAACTACCTTATGAGTGACACATATTCAATATTAAATAACCTTAATGTTAGATGCCTAACTATCTATAATTTATAGTAGCTTTTCCTTACGTAATATTTTCTAAACAGTTGGTCTAAAATATCAGCTTCTTTGATTTACATTTATGTGAATCTCTGACATCAATATGAAAGATTCTTTCACGTAAAATTAAGGTATAAAAACATGTCACTTTTGGATGCGCGCCCGGTATATAAGCCATTTAATTATACTTGGGCTTATTACGCATGGTTGACGCAGCAACGCATCCATTGGCTACCAGAAGAAGTGCCATTGGCTGATGATGTAAAAGATTGGCATAAAACCTTAACGGAATCAGAACGCAATCTTCTGACTCAGATTTTTCGATTTTTCACACAAGCTGATGTTGAAGTGAATAACTGCTATATGCGCCATTATTCTCGCATCTTTAAACCGACAGAAGTACAAATGATGCTGGCTGCTTTTTCTAATATGGAAACAGTACATATCGCCGCATATAGCCATTTGTTAGATACCATTGGCATCCCAGAATCAGAATATGAAGCCTTCATGAAATATAAAGAAATGAAGGATAAATATTACTACATGCAACAATGGGGCGTTGAAACAAAAAAAGATATAGCCAAAACAATGGCTGTATTTGGGGCCTTTACTGAAGGCTTACAGCTTTTTGCTTCATTTGCCATGCTGATGAATTTCCCACGCTTTAATAAGATGAAAGGCATGGGTCAGATTGTAACGTGGTCCGTTCGTGATGAATCTTTACATACCTTGTCCATCATTCAATTGTTCAAAACTTTCTTATCAGAAAACCCTGAAGTTTGGGATGACGAATTCCAAGAAGATCTTTATACAGCTTGCCGTACGATCGTGGAACATGAAGATGCTTTCATTGATTTAGCCTTCGAAATGGGCCCCATTGAAGGGCTTAACGGCGAAGAAGTAAAAAGCTATATCCGCTATATTGCAGATCGCCGTCTAACGCAACTTGGGTTAGAACCAATTTATAATCAGGCCGAAAACCCCCTTCGTTGGATGGATGAGATATTAAATGGTGTAGAGCATGCAAACTTCTTTGAAAATCGCGCTACAGAATATTCAAAAGCATCAACACAAGGTACCTGGGGTGAAGCTTTTGATTAATTTCATTTAGAATGCATGATAAATACAAAAAAACCGCCTCTCAATAAGGCGGTTTTTTAATGGGTTCTTTCGGCAGAGTTTAATCTGGAGCAATAAGGAGGTCGATTTCATCCGATTGTTTTGCTTCATACATGATTTCATCCGCCCTTTTTCTAAGCTCTATCCCATCAGAAGCGTGATCAGGGTACAAAGCCCCGCCGACAGTAATATTAATATCCAATGTCTCGTCTACAAGTTTTATTGGTGTTGCAACTATATTAAACAATCGTTTACATACCACATCAACTTCATCTCTGCTTTCTGCTTTTGCGATCAGAATCATAAACTCATTTCCCCCTATACGACAAGTCGTATCAGTTGAACGAATAGCAGATCGGACACGTTCAGCAATGATCTTAATCATTTGCTCACCCTCATCATTTCCTAGACGATTGATTATACTTTCAACCTCATGTAGCTCTAGAAAAAGAAGAGCAACTTTATGATTGCTACGCTTTGCCTGCTCTATAGCTAACACCATATGTTCATTGGCAAGTCGTATCGTTGCTAATCCTGTTAACGGATCATGATTGGCAAGATGACGCAATTCTTCTTGTTGAGCAAGAATGACTTCGTTTACCTTATTCATATTCAATTGGTATTCTGTAAATAATATAAACAAGAACATTGCAATGACGAGAGCTATGCTTCCATAGGTTAATATACCTTCAAGGCTAAAGATAAAGCCTGTAGAATCAACGAATGGGGCCATTACCCCTATGGTGAAGCTGTAACTGACAATAAAAATAAACAAAAAGAAGATGAATAAAGCAGCGCCACCAGCCTTGAGTCCCCATTTCATGGAAACAAAAACGCCCCCTAACACACCAAATGCAATAGCGACATTCACCATACCAAAACCACAAGAAGCAAGGATACATGTGATGAAAAGAAGTGTAGAAATCCATCCGGTAACCCACCCTTCACCAAGGCGCCTACGCAAGATTAAAATTGAAAACACTTGAAAAATGAGGAGTAAAGGTATGGTAGTTAGAAGAGAAAACCCTGCAATGGCAGAAATAGCTAAAGTGGATATTGCACCTAGGACGGCAGAAATACCAAGACCATAAATAACACCATCCAAAGCATGCGTTTGATATAGCCCTACCGATGATAATTGTTCAGTCTGTTCATTATTCATAGATTAACCTCATAAAACTCTTTACTCAAAAAACTATAACGCCTTTCGTTCAATACTGCATCAAGTTTGTTTTTCTCTGTTCTAAAGTTTATGGTCATAAAATCGTATCAACACTTCAGGAACCATAGCTATGGATGATATTGACCGCTTTATTGAGGCTATTTCACAATATACAGCCCCAAACCTTTTCAATCCATGGTCACAAACTTGTAAAACTGACTTAGAAGAAAATGCACCCTTAGCACGTAGAGCCAGACTAAGAGCCCATATGCAATGCCCTAAACCCAAACTAGTTCTAATTGGTGAAGCCCCTGGTTATCAAGGCTGTCGTTATAGTGGTATTGCTTTCACTTCAGAACGATTGCTGCTTGAAGGAAAAATTCCACGAATCCCCTCTCTAAAAGGACAACGTATTACAGATCGAAAGCTTCCATGGTCAGAGCCCTCAGCCACGATCGTATGGGGTGAACTTATTAAATATGGCGTTGGGGAAAACACATTACTATTCAATGCAGTCCCTTGGCATCCAGAAGGTAAAAAGGGGATGCATTCAAACCGAACACCGTCCAAGGATGAACAAAAACGAGGCAACGATTTATTATTACAGTTTTTGGCGATCTACCCAGAAGCAAAAATAGGAGCCCTTGGCAAAACAGCGAGTAATAACATGTTGGAATTAGGGGTTCAAAATACAGCCCTACGCCATCCGGCCAATGGTGGTGCGACAAAATACC
>CBFCZA010000087.1:0-9563 GCA_965602285.1 uncultured Curvivirga sp.
ATCTCTTATTTTAACTTTTTTGTATTTCTCAGCCATTGCGAACCCGCTTTCTGCAATCCGCTGCTATCCTTGCTCATATAAATGGTCAGTGCAATAGCAAAATGGGCAGCAAGTGGGCAGTGGATTATTTGGGGCTTTTATCAATTAGGATAGAATGCAAAATGCCCTCTAAGCTATTGAGCTTAAAGGGCATTTTGGCGGAGACGGTGGGATTCGAACCCACGCAAGGGTTACCCCTTGACGGATTAGCAATCCGCTCCTTTAACCACTCAGGCACGTCTCCATAACGTGTTGACGACTTATAATTCTAAATCATCTGTGGTGTGGAGGTTAAGTACAAATTGCCACCCCTTATGTCAACGACAATATGCATATCTTTTCACAAACTTTGCATTTTTTTATTTTCGTAAATTTTTCTTGGTCAAAATAGCAATATCAGACTAATCTATTTTCATTAATGAATTCAGTAAGGAATAAAAAAATGACTGCTTATGTTATTGCGGAAATGACTGTTAACAACCCTGATCGATATGCAGATTATACAAAGCATACCCCTAAAACCGTACTAGATCATAGTGGGAAATTTTTAGTACGTGGTGGTGATCCTAAAGGACTAGAAGGTGCACCGGCAAAGCCACGTGTTGTTGTTCTTGAATTCCCTGACATGGATACACTCATGAAATGGTACAACTCACCTGAATATCAGGCTATCATTCCTATTCGCCAAGAAGCGACAGATGGACGTATTATCGCTGTACATGGTGCAGAAACAATTCCGTTATCTTAAATTAGAAAAAGGCGGTTGAAATACATCAACCGCCTTTATTCTTCATAAGATGTTAGCTCAGGGGAAGCTATTCTCTTATTTATTACCAAAAGCAATATTTGGAATATCGTTACGATAAACACCAATGTCGCGAAGTTGCTCATCAGTTAAGCCATTAAGCTCGTTATATGTGCGTGTTGCGTCCATAGATGTTTTGATGCTTTCAACCAAGCGAGTCACAATGTTTGACTTACCAAAACCAGATTGACCGATTGATGCGAATTCTGTGCTTAATGTAGACATTGTTTTAATCCTTACTTAAATCATCCAAATAGCCCGATATACTCTGAGCTCTTTCAAAAAGGGATCAGACAACAGAGCCAGGGAGGAGTGGGGGGGGTAGTTCGGCTCTGCTGTCTTGATGAGATTAATGTAATAATATTTCACAAAAACACACGCGTATTTACTGCATTTCTTCTCTGCAAAAAATGCATAGCTATAATTATGCTTTATGAATTGCAAATAACCATTTGTAAATAAACATTAAATTTAATAGTAAATATTTTTTCTTATAAAAACATTATATATAACTTTTAAATATATATCATTTTGATATATGATTTTTCGATATTAATTTGACTTTTATCATTTATCGCGTAAAAAAACATTAATTCATATTTTCTAATAAAAGAAAAATTCTTAATATTATTCACGGAAAGAAATTGTCATGGACATAAGAACATCATGCCTTGGAGTTTTGTCTATACAAGATGCAAGTGGTTATGAAATTCGAAAAGCTTTTGAAGACGGTCCATTCAGCATTTTTGCTGAAGGCGGTTTCGGTTCTATCTACCCTGCCCTAAAAAAATTAGAGGAAGAAGGGTTGGTAACAAGTGAGATTAAAGAACAAAATAATCGCCCTCAAAAAAATATCTTCAAAATTACTGCAAAAGGCCGTCTTGCATTATTGGAGGCACTCTCCAATACGCCTGCTCCAGATAAATTCAAATCTGATTTCTTATTCTCTATGTTCTTTGCAGAATTTTTATCCCCAGCCTTCATTGAAAAAACAATCGATGATCGGATTAAGCAATATGAAGATAAAATAGAACAATTAAAAACAAAAGAATGCACGCCAGCTGATGAAACAGATAAGACGGTAAAAGGATGTCATTTTGTACATGCTTTTGGCATCCATCTACATGAAGCAGCATGCCAATTCTTAGAAGAGAACAAACATATTGCGATAGCGGCATCCTTAACCGGAAGCCCAAAGAAAAACACCTACGACCAACCATCAAGTGATGCGAAGAAAGCAGCGGAGTAATCAAATGTCCATATTAAAATCTTTTTTTAAACCATCTGTCCTCATCTCCATCGGACTTGCAACAGGTGTAGGTATTTGGTTAGCGTCAGGTGCAGCACAAACAGGGGAAGAAAATCCCCAAGACCAAACAAAAGAAGCCGCACTGAACGATGAAGGAAGTAAAGTAGCCAAAAAACCTTCTTATAAAACGTCAGTTCGGTATCTTGAAAGTCACGCACAGAACCATCAATCCACTGTAACCATTACGGGTCAAACAAAATTTGATCGTTCGGTAACTGTTCGTGCGGAAACCTTTGGGCAAGTAACAAAAATTAATATGGAAGAATCATTTCCTATCAAAAAAGGAAAACTAATTGCCCAATTAGAGATTGAAGATCGTGGTGCACAAATCAAAAAAGCTAAAGCTTTATTAAAGCAACGTGAAATACAGTTTGAAGCTGCTACAAAATTGGCAAAAAAAGGATTTAACTCTCAAATCAAAAAATCTGAAGCTGAGGCTAACCTAGAATCAGCAAAAACATCCTTACGTGTTGCAGAAATAAACTATTCCAATACAAGTATGAAAAGTCCATTTAGTGGCATTGTTCAAGTGCAACATGTTGAGATTGGGGATTATGTACAAAAAGGCGACCCTATAGCCACCATCCTTGATATGGACCCTATTTATATTGTTGCCTATGTTTCTGAAAAAGAAATTAATACGGTAGAACAAGGCTCTCTCTCAACTGTAAAACTAATAGATGGAGCAGAGTTAGAAGGCATCGTAAGTCATATTTCACCTATCGCGTTGGAAACCACGCGAAGCTTTAAAGTAGAGGTAGAAGTACCAAACGAAGGTGGAAAGATTCGATCTGGCCTCACAGCAAGTGTCAGCCTTCCATTAGGGTCCAAAAATGCACACCTAATTTCACCTGCTTTATTAACCTTGAATAATTCAGGACAAGTTGGCGTTAAATATCTCGATGAAAAGGATATTGTTCATTTCAACCTTGTAACCATCATTGAGGATACAGAAAAAGGTATCTGGGTTGACGGTTTGCCATCTGCAATTCGTATTATTGCAGTGGGACAAGAATTTGTTAATGAAGGCGCAAAAGTTATTGCAACGCCCCTCGCCCAATCTGACATCCAAGCAAATAGTTGATCGGTAATCGGTATCAAACGGAGAATTAAAAATGTCCATTATTAGCGCCGCTTTTAACCGCTCAAGAACGTCACTTTCACTTTTGTTGTTCATTTTGATTGCTGGTGGTTTAGCCTATATTAATATCCCAAAAGAATCTGATCCTGACATTGATATCCCAATCATCTATGTCTCTTTGCACCATGATGGAATTTCACCAGAAGATTCAGAACGCCTTCTGGTTCGTCCGATTGAAAAAGAAGTCCGTACTATTGAAGGCATTAAGGAAATGCGTTCTACCGCATTTGAAGGCGGGGCAAATGTTCTTCTGGAATTTGACGCGGGATTTAATGCAGATGATGCACTTGATGACGTACGAGAAAAAGTGGATTTGGCAAAGCCGGAACTACCGTCAGATACAGATGAACCAACTGTTCATGAGGTCAACCTTAGCCAGTTTCCAGTTCTTGTTGTGACATTATTTGGTGATGTGCCAGAACGTGCGTTATTACGTATTTCCAAAGACTTAAAGGATGATATTGAATCTGTACCTTCCGTTTTGGAAGTCAAAGTCATTGGTGATCGCGATGAAGCTGTTGAAGTCATCATCGACCCAACGAAATTGGAAAGCTACAACATCAAGCCTGATGAGGTATTTACCTCCCTTAATCGATCGAATATTCTTATTGCCGCTGGGGCAATGGATACAGGGCAAGGTCGTTTTTCAATTAAAGTTCCCGGATTATTTGAAAATATTAAAGACATACTGGATATGCCTTTAAAGGTTGAAGGTGACTCTATCATTCGCATTGGCGACATTGCAGAACTTAGAAAAACCTTTAAGGATCCTATTAATTTTGCACGGGTAAATGGACGACCGGCCGTAACGTTGGAAGTATCCAAACGCACAGGCGAGAATATTATTGATACTATTGCAAAAGTACGTGCCATCGTATCTGAAGAAGCCAACAAATTCCCTGATGGTGTGGAATATGGCTTTAGTCAGGATAAATCCAATAATATTAAGGACATGCTGACGGACCTTCAAAATAACGTTGCCAGTGCCATTTTACTTGTCATGATCATCATCGTTGGAGCATTGGGTTTACGCGGTGGTTTATTGGTTGGTCTGGCCATCCCTGGATCCTTTTTGGCGGGTGTATTATTCCTATATATAATCGGCTTAACTGTGAATGTTGTTGTTCTTTTCGCCTTAATCCTTTCTGTTGGAATGCTTGTAGATGGGGCTATTGTTGTCACTGAATATGCTGATCGAAAGTTAGCTGAGGGAGAACCAAAGGAAGTTGCCTATGGGTTAGCTGCAAAACGTATGGCATGGCCTATTATCGCCTCAACCGCCACAACGTTAGCGGCCTTTTTGCCACTTCTATTTTGGCCAGATATTGTCGGTGAATTTATGAAATTCATGCCGATCACATTGATTGCAACTTTAACCGCATCTCTTGCTATGGCCTTAGTTTTTATTCCAGTACTAGGAGCTAACCTAGCCGGCGTCTTAAAGATAGTCATCGCCCTTGCTATTGCTGTCGTCTTTGGCGGTGTCGGCCATATGGCTGCGGAATCCTTAATTGGTAAGGCTGCCATAATAATAGCTATCATTACTGCCATTGCTGGTTTATTTGTTGGTTCAAAGCTTGGTGGTTTATTAGGTCGCTTACTAGAGCAAGTGAATGTTGACCCTAAAGTTGCACAAGAAATCAGTGCAGGTCATGGAAATAGTGGCCTCTCACATGTTACGGGGGCTGCAGGTGTATATTTATCGGTATTAAGAAGTGCCTTACGCTTCCCTGCAACATGCATGGTTACTGGTGTGGTTATTCTTATCGGTACATATGCGACCTATGGACAACTTGGAAAAGGTGTTGAGTTTTTTCCAAGTATTGAACCAGAAATGGGCATTGTAAATATCCATGCCCGTGGAAACCTTTCTGTTCATGAGAAAAACACCTTAGCGGTTGAAGTTGAAAATAGAATTCTGGCTCTTGAAACAGAAAAAAGTGAATTCAAAACCATCTATAGTTCCGCTGGTAACTTCACAACACGTGATGGCGAAGCAGAAGATATCATTGGTAAAATTCAACTAGAATTTCGCGATTGGGACGAACGTCGCCCTTATACTGAAATTACCAAAGATATCAGGAAACGCACAGAAGATTTAACGGGAATATGGATTGAACATCAACAAGAACGATCAGGCCCACAATCTGGAAAACCTATTCATCTTGAGTTCTCTTCATGGGACCCTGCCCGCATTGAACCTGTTTTAAACGAAGCAAGGTCATATCTGGAAACAGTAGAAGGTCTTGTTGAAATTGAAGATAGTCGCCCTATTCCCGGCATAGAATGGCAATTAGATATTGATCGAGCGCAAGCAGCCAAATTCGGTGCTGATGTAGTTACCGTTGGTAATGTCATCCAGCTTGTCACAAAAGGGCTTAAAATCAGCGACTATCGCCCAGACACCAGTGATGATGAGGTCGATATCCTTGTTCGCTATCCCGTTAAATATAGAACGCTGGATCAGCTGGACAATATTCGTATTCAAACGAATCTGGGAATGGTACCTGTTTCAAACTTCATCACACGAAGTGCGAAGCAGAAAACAGGGCTTTTACGGCGTACTGACGCCAAAAGAATTATGTTCCTGAAGGCTGACATCGCGGAAGGTGTTCTTGCAGATACAAAGGTACAAGAAATCAAAGCTGCCCTAAGCCAATTCGAATTACCTGAAGGCGTCGAGGTGGCATTTAAAGGGGATGATGAAAGCCAAAAACGCTCTCAAGAATTCTTGGTTTCCGCCTTTGCAGTAGCATTATTCTTAATGGCGCTCATTTTAGTAACTCAGTTCAATAGTTTCTATTCGGCTTTCTTGATTTTATTTGCAGTGATCATGTCTACCGCAGGTGTTTTCATTGGCCTTATGATTATCGACCAACCTTTTGGTATTGTAATGAGTGGTGTAGGCGTCATCGCATTAGCCGGTATTGTGGTTAACAACAATATTGTTCTGATTGATACTTTCGATCGCCTCGTTGAAACAGAAGCGGATGTAAGAACAGCTATTCTTTTGACAGGTGCACAGCGTTTACGCCCTGTGATGTTAACGACCATCACGACAATCCTTGGCTTAATGCCAATGGTTCTACAGATCAATATTAACTTTATTACACGCGAAATAACCCAAGGGGCACCATCGACACAATGGTGGGTTCAATTAGCAACAGCCATTGCCTTTGGATTGGCATTTGCCACGGTCCTAACATTGATTTTAACACCATGCGCATTGATGGTTCGGGCCAATCTAAAAGAATGGCGGATGAAGCGTGTAAAGGCAAAGTTAGACAAGAAAAGGGCTGCGGTGATTGATGAAGCTCCAGATCAAATGATGACGGAGTAAACCTTGTTCATTCAATGAAATAAATAAAGCCTCGTAATGATTTGCGAGGCTTTATTTTTGGCAGGATTCAGGTTGAATGTTTTTAAGTAATGGCCAAGCAGTCACTATGTTGCCAGTATCTTTACGAAAATAACCGTTGATTGCCAAAGCTGTGCCATTTTTTGCAAAACAAAACGCCTTGCCCCCTTCTTTTGGACCTGATGGCCCGCCCCATTTTCCATTTTTAAAACGACAAGAAATATGCATAGAGGCATAAGCAATAGAACCCATGACTTGCAGTGCATCACAATGATCGGGAAAGAAACTAGACCCACGGTGCTTCATAAGCCAGTCCCCATCATACCAGACGTAAACAGGTGAAGCTTCATAGACGCCAGTGATCTTATTCATACGTTTAATATCACCAACATAGGCTGTCGGACTATCCAACCCCTTTGGGCGTGAATGATACCCTGTTGCTTTGTTTTTACGTCTATTCACATCCCCGCAAAATATATGCCCCCAATCAGCATTCACATCAAATTTCTGTGATGTTTCAATTGAATCCGAACTGTCCCATTTACAAACATGTACTTCTTCTGCAATAAGAACATTAATAGAATTAATGCAAATATAAGCTAGGGTCCCCCAAAGCGATATTTTAGCCAATATGTTTCTTGACAGACGGCCTATCATGTCGTGATTTATCCCTAATATTTATTTTACGATAAACTAAGCATAACGCGCATTTGACCAAGGTAAAGAGATGAATTCAGAGACCAATACCCCCGCACAACGTGCCGCCTTAAAAAACGTAATTAGCGTACGTGGCGCGCGGGAGCATAATCTAAAAAATGTAGATGTCGATTTACCGCGTGACCAGCTTGTCGTCATTACAGGTCTATCTGGATCAGGAAAATCTTCTTTGGCCTTTGATACCATCTATGCAGATGGGCAACGTCGCTATGTAGAATCCCTTTCCGCATATGCGCGCCAATTCTTGGAAATGATGCAAAAACCTGACGTAGATTTAATTGAGGGTCTAAGCCCTGCTATTTCTATTGAACAAAAAACAACATCACGTAATCCACGTTCTACCGTTGGTACAGTCACAGAAATTTATGATTACATGCGCCTTCTTTGGGCGCGTGTTGGCATTCCTTATTCCCCAACAACCGGATTACCTATCCAAAGCCAAACCGTTAGCCAAATGGTTGATCGCATCATGGAAATGGAGGAAGGCACGAAACTTTATCTTCTTGCCCCGATTGTGCGAGGACGCAAAGGGGAATATAGAAAAGAATTCCAAGACCTTCAAAAACGTGGTTTTCAACGTGCTAAAGTTGATGGCGAATACTATCTGATTGAAGAAGTTCCTGCCCTCGATAAAAAGCTAAAGCACAATATTGATGTGGTTGTCGATCGTGTAGTCGTGCGTGAAGGGTTAGCCCAACGTCTGGCAGATTCAATAGAAACGGCCCTTGGCCTTTCCGAAGGCCTTCTTTTTGCGGAGGATGCAACGACAGGAAAGCAAACCGTCTTTTCTGCGAATTTCGCCTGTCCTGTTAGTGGCTTCACAATTGAAGAGATAGAGCCACGTCTATTCTCTTTCAACAACCCATTTGGCGCCTGCCCTGCGTGTGATGGCCTTGGTACTGATTTAGAATTTGATGAAGAACTGGTTGTCCCAGACAAAGCTCTTCCTCTTGATAAAGGGGCGATTGCGCCTTGGTCGAAATCCACTTCTCCTTATTACAGGCAAACATTGCGTTCTGTTGCGAAACATTATGGTGTGAAACCAAACCTACCCTTTGCAGATCTTCCTAAAAAGGTACAAGTCGCCGTTCTTTATGGAACAGGCAAAGAAGACGTTAGCTTTGAATATGATGATGGGACACGTTCTTATAAAACTAAAAAACCATTTGAAGGCGTTATTAAAAATATGGAACGTCGGTTCCGAGAAACGGACAGTAATTGGGCACGCGATGAATTATCCAAGTTCCAGTCCGTACATGCCTGCGGTCATTGTTTAGGCTATCGTTTGAAAGAAGAAGCCCTCGCTGTGAAAATCGCAGGGAAACATATTGCCAATGTTTCAGAAATGTCCATTGCAGAAGCGGGTGAATGGTTCAATGCCATTAGCGAGAGTCTAAGCGAAAAAGAAAAAGAAATAGCCTATCGTATTTTAAAAGAAATCAATGAACGCCTTGGGTTCCTAAATAATGTGGGACTTCAATATCTAAGCCTTTCACGCAATTCTGGTACTTTATCTGGCGGTGAAAGCCAACGTATTCGCCTTGCCAGCCAAATTGGTTCGGGCTTAACAGGTGTTCTTTATGTATTGGACGAACCTTCTATTGGCCTTCATCAACGTGATAATGATCGTTTATTGGAAACGTTAAAGCGCCTTCGTGATTTGGGTAATACCGTCATTGTTGTGGAGCATGATGAGGATGCTATTAGAACAGCAGATTATCTTGTCGATATGGGTCCCGGTGCAGGCATTCATGGCGGAACAGTCGTTGCCGCAGGTAAGCCTGAAGACGTGTTGAAATGCCCTGAAAGTATCACAGGGCAATATTTAACCGGCGTTAGAAGCGTTCCAATCCCTGCAAAACGTCGAAAAGCAAAGAATAATAAAAAATTGGTGATAACGGGAGCACGTTCAAACAACCTTCAAAATGTGACAGCGGAAATACCACTTGGCACGTTCACTTGCATCACTGGTGTCAGTGGCAGTGGAAAGTCCTCTCTTATCATAGAAACCCTATGGAAGGCATTAAGCCGAGATTTAATGCGATCTCGCGCACAGCCGGGCCTATATGATGAAATCCGCGGCATGCAACATCTTGATAAAGTCATCGATATTGACCAATCCCCTATCGGTAGAACGCCACGTTCTAACCCTGCGACTTACACAGGGGCCTTCACCCCTATTCGCGAATGGTTT
>CBFCZA010000088.1:0-9504 GCA_965602285.1 uncultured Curvivirga sp.
CCGAAGATGAAAAATGTATTGCATCAACCGCACGTAATTTTAAAGGGCGCATGGGGGCGCAATCCTCTGACGTTTATCTTGCTTCGCCTTATAGTGTGGCCGCTGCGGCAATTTATGGACATGTAGCTGACCCCAGAGAGTTTCTTTCGGAGGACGCAAAATGAGCAATAGTAATGTGACAGGGCGTGTTTGGAAGTTTGGTGATGGTGTTGATACAGATGTTCTTGCACCGGGGATCTATATGAAGGGCCCGGTAAGTGAGCTTGCACAACATTGTTTAGAAGGTGTTCGTCCTGAATTTGCAGGGGATGTTAAAGCTGGTGATATCATGGTTGCCGGAAAAAACTTTGGTATTGGATCTAGTCGTGAACAAGCAGCTGAAGTCCTCGTGATGTTGGGTGTTCGTGCTGTTATTGCATCTTCCTTTGGCGGCATTTTCTATCGCAATGCCTTTAATTTAGGATTACCTGCTCTAGTTTGTAACGATGTTGATATGATCAATGATGGTGATGAAATCACGGTTTTGATGGAAAAAGGCATCATTCAATTAGATGCAGAAAACAAAGAGATAAATTGTGATGTGGTTCCCGAACATTTGTTGGGAATTGTGCGCGCTGGTGGGCTTATGCCTTATCTAGAAAACAAAATGAAATCATCCCAAATTGGAGAGATAAAATGACGCCGCAAAAAAGGCTAAGATATGCATTAGCGCAAGGCGAAATCGTCGTAACACCGGGGGTTTATGATGCTTTTGGGGCTATGATGGCAGAACAAGCTGGCTTTGATGCTATTTACCTTTCCGGTGCCTCTATTGCCTATACAAGGCTAGGCAAGCCAGATATTGGCTTGGTGAGTATGGATGAAGTAGCAAATGTTATCAGCCTTATCCGTGAACGTGTTGATTTACCAATTGTTGTCGATGCAGACACAGGATTTGGGAATGCCTTAAATGTTCAGCGTTGTGTTCGCCTTTTTGAACGCAACGGGGCATCCGCCTTACAGTTAGAAGATCAAATGCTTCCTAAACGTTGTGGGCATTTAAAAGGTAAAACCCTTGTTTCGAAAAGTGAAATGGTTGGTAAAATCCATGCGGCATTAGATGCACGAAATGATGAAGATACAATGATCATCGCACGTACAGATAGTGTTGCCGTCGAAGGGTTTGATGCTGCCCTTGATCGCGCAGAATCTTATGTCGAGGCCGGTGCAGATATGTTGTTCATCGAAGCCTTAAATGATCAAGCACAAATGGAAGAGACTTTAAAACGATTTAAAGGTCGCATCCCTGTCATGGCAAATATGGTTGAAGGTGGTAAGACGCCACTTCGTCCTGCACATGACTTACAGGCCTTAGGTTTCTCTCTTGTGATCTTCCCCGGGGGATTGGTTCGCGCTATTGCAAAGACAGCATCCACTTATTTCGCCAGTTTAAAAGAACATGGCACAACAGAACCAAATTTAGGCAATATGCTTAATTTTGACGATTTGAATACACTTCTTGGAACCGCAGATATCCTAGAAGCAGGCAAAAAATACGAAGGTGAAAAAACATCATGACAGGCATAGATCCAGTAACCCTTGCGGTACTAAACGGGCGTCTTGAACAGATTGCAGATGAAATGGATGCAACATTATTTCGAAGCGCATTCAACCCGATCATTGCAGAGGCACATGATGCAAGTCATGGTCTTTATCATGCAGAAACAGGTGAAACATTGATCCAAGGGAAATCAGGTCTTCCTGTTTTTGTAGGCGCGATGTCTTTTGCGGTTAAATCAGTGATCGATAAGCTTGCCCGTGAAGGGGTAGAACCCAACGAGGGTGATGTCTATGTCTTTAATGATCCTTATGAAGGCGGCACACATTTATCAGATTTCAAAATGGTGAAGCCGTTTTTCTGGGAAGGAAAATTATTTTGTTATTTGGCCTCTGTTGGGCATTGGCATGATGTGGGTGGTAACGTTCCGGGAAACTATAACCCTGTGGCGACAGAAAGCTTTCAAGAAGGCATGTTGATTCCGCCCGTACTTCTTTATTCTAAGGGCGAATTACGTGAAGATATTGTTTCTATCATGAAGGCAAATTCGCGCCTTCCCGGTAGTTTGTATGGGGATATGAATGGTCAAATCAATGCACTTGATCTGGGAACCCAACGTTTAGGTGATTTGCTAAAGGATTATGGCGACAAAACTATTGATGAAGCCCTAAACCAATTACGTGATCGTGCCGCTACTTTGATGGAAGCCTATATTCAGGACCTTCCTGATGGAACGTATAGCGCTGAAGATTTTTTAGATAACGATGGTATTGTTGATACACCTTTAAACATCACATTGGATGTGGTGATCAAGGGTGGCAAAATGACCCTTGATTTCTCTCGTAGTGCCAAGGCGTGTGCAGGGCCCGTGAATATTTCTTATTCTACGGCTGTTGCTTCTTGCTATGTCGCATTGAAACATGTGTTTAAAGATGTACCTGCCAATGCAGGGGTTTTAGCCCCCATTGAATTCATCATCCCAGAAGATAGTTTGATGAATGTGAAGGCGCCTAAGCCTGTGGGTGGTTATACGGAAACAATCATGCGTGTGATTGATGTTGTTTTTGTGGCTTTAGGGCATGCGACACCAGGGATGGTGAATGGTTGCGCTTATGGAACTATTAATGCGCTTTCCCTTGCAGGGCATCGCAAAGATGGTCGCCGTTGGGTTATGTTCTCTTTCTTCGGGGGGGGACATGGCGGACATCCAGAAGGGGATGGCTTGAACCATGGTAATGCGCCTATTTCTACGGCAACAATTCCACCGTTAGAGATTATGGAATCTGCATACCCTGTGATGTTTACGGAATATGCATTGCGCACAGACAGTGGTGGTGCTGGTGAAAACCGTGGTGGTTGTGGTGCAGTTTACGAAATTGAATTGTTGGAAGAAAATGCGGATGTTTTCCTCTTCGGGGAACGTGGGCGTCATGCGCCTCCCGGTGTTGTAGGTGGTAAAGAAGCCGCGAAAAATATTTTTGAATATGAACAAAATGACGGTATGCACACCCCGCCAATGGCATCAAAAATGGTTGGCATTAAATTGACCAAGGGCCAACGGGTTAAATTACAAACCCCCGGTGGTGGTGGTTATGGCGATCCCTCAAAACGTGATATTTCAAAAATCAAAAAAGACATTCAACTTGGTTATGTAAGCGCAGCGGCTGCGAAACGTGATTATGGTTATGTTGCCTCAAACGAAGACGCATAAGGCAGGAATTAAAAAAATGAGTGAAGATAATAAAACTGTTATTGGCGTAGATGTCGGTGGAACTTTTACTGATGTTTTCTTTTTAAATGAAGCTGATGGTCAATGTAATGTGGCAAAAGTTCCAACCACATTGGATGATCAGTCCCGTGGTATCTTGGATGGTATTTCCCATCATGTCGAAGATCCATCTATTGTATCCACGATTGTTCATGGAACAACAACAGGCACCAATGCCTTGTTGGAACGAAAAGGTGCAAAAACAGGATTGATCACCACACGTGGTTTCCGTGATGTCCTAGAAATGCGTCGTCGTGATCGCCCTCAAACATGGGGGCTATGGGGGCAATTTGATCCGGTGATTTCACGTGATTTACGTTTAGAAGTTGACGAACGGGTTTTGGCGGATGGTACGATCCATACGCCTGTTGATGTGGAACAAGTTAAAAAAGCAACGCAGGAACTTATTGACCTTGGGGCTGAATCTGTTTGTATCTTCTTCGTGAATAGTTATGCGAATATGGAAAATGAACAGAAGGCTTTAGCCGCAGTTCAAGAGGTTTGGAAAAATTCACATATTTCTGTTTCTTCAGAAATTTTGCCTGAAATTCGTGAGTTTGAACGTGGTTCAACTGCAGCCTTGAATGCATATTTGCAACCCCCTGTTGGGAACTATATGGAACGTTTACAGGCTGGTTTAAACGATGGTGGTTTTAACGGATCTATCCTAATCGTTCAGTCAAATGGCGGGGTGATGTCTGTTGATACGGCACGTAAATTACCTGTTCGTACGGCCTTGTCTGGCCCTGCTGCGGGTGTTTTTGCGGGTGCTTATATTGGCGCAACTGCGGGCTATCCAAATCTAATTACATGTGACATGGGTGGTACTAGTTTTGATGTGTCGCTTGTTGCAGACGGTAAAAGTCAGCTTGCAGCTCAAACATCTATTGATTTTGGTATGGTTGTTCGAACCCCAATGATTGAGATTACAACAATTGGTGCTGGCGGTGGATCTATCGCATGGGTTAATCGTGGTGGATTGTTACAAGTTGGACCAGAAAGTGCGGGTTCAAACCCCGGACCAGTGTGTTATGGTCAAGGTAATGATCGCCCAACAGTAACCGATGCCAATGTGGTTCTTGGTCGTATTAATGCGGATCGCCCTATTGGTGGCAAACTTGCCCGCCTTGATGTGGAGGCCGCTAAAAAAGCAATTGAAGTTCATATTGCAGAGCCACTTGGTCTTGATGTTATGGATGCGGCAGAAGCAATTATCCGCGTTGCAAATTCCTTGATGGCTGGGGCCATCCGCTTGGTATCAATTGAACGTGGTCATGATCCGAAAGAATTCGTTGCGATGCCATTTGGCGGTGGCGGGGCCCTTCATTCTGGGGCGCTTATTAAGGAAGTCGGTCTTTCAAAAACTGTCGTACCACGCTTCCCCGGTGTGACCAGTGCTATTGGTTGTGTGATTGCAGACATGCGTCATGATTGGGTTCAGACCATAAATACTATGTTAGCGGACCTAGATTGTCAGGACTTAGACAAAAAATTCATGGCCTTGGTGAATGAAGGTGAAGAGTTGTTGAAAGCAGCCAGTGTCTCCTTCGAAAAAGTAGAGCATGTGTTCGAATTAGATATGCTTTATGTGGGGCAAACCCATACGGTTTCAGTGCCATTACCACTTAGCGTTAAGGATGGTAGTACAGGGATTTCTCATGAGAATATCCTGAAGGCCTTTGAAGTTAGCTATCGTGATGTATTTGGCCGCCTATTGGATGGAATTCCAATTCGCGTGATGAACATGCGTATTGCTGTTGTTGGCAAACGTCCTAAATTTGATCTTTCCATTTTGGCGAAAGAATGTACCCAAACTGCAGAAGAAACAAAGACGGGTACACGTCAAGTATGGGTTGAAGGCGCATGGCATGAAGCAACAATTTATGATCGCTTACCTTTAGCTGTTGGTGTTTCTATTCCGGGCCCCGCCTTGTTGGAGCAACCAGATACGACAATTTTCATTGAGCCTGATCTAGAAGGTGAAGTTGATCGTTTTGGTAACTTGCTTATTTCAAGGAAGGCGTAATTATGACCTATTCAGCAGCAGAAACAGCCCTTGTTCTTGTGGATATGCAAAATGATTTTTTGCATTCTGAAGGTGCCTATGCACGCGGTGGGGCAACATCTTCAGATATTGCAGCCCTTGAAGGACGTCTTGCACCCCTAGCGAAACAAATGCGTGCCGCGGGTGCATCTGTTGTTTCTACACAATTCACGCTTGTTCCAGGCAAGGGGGGGGAACCTTTTATTTCTCCTCACTTGTTGAAAATGCGCCCCTTTCTAAAGAAAGGTGACTTCGCACCGGGAAGCAAAGGCCAGTCCTTGATTGCTGGCTTGCAGCCGGCTGATTATGTGGTGGAAAAAGTTGCTTATTCAGCATTTTACATGAGCCGCCTAGAATGGGTTCTTAACCGTGCTGGTATCCGACATTTGATCTTTGGGGGTATTGTGACCAATGGGGGCGTTGCCTCTACTGCGCGTGATGCGCATGTACGTGATTTTGAGGTTACCATTTTATCAGATGGCTGTGCGGCCTTTGATCCAAAAGTGCATGAGGCAAATATCCAAGGATTAGCCAGCATCGGTAGTATATCTACATGTGCAGAAGTGATGGATGCATTCAAATAATAGGATCTTTTCATGACCATCAAATCAAGCTGCGATATTGATTTCCCCATTACCATTCCTGTCGTCATTATTGGGGGCGGAGCCTGTGGGATGATTGCAGGACTTGCCGCACGGGAAGAAGGTGTTGATGTCTTGATTTTAGAAAGAGACGCCATCCCGCAAGGCTCAACAGCCCTAAGTTCTGGGCTGATCCCTGCTTGTGGAACCAAGGTTCAACAACGCAAAAATATTGAGGATAGCATTGAATTGATGGGAACTGATATTCAAAAGAAGGCTAAAGGTTTAGCCGACCCTACCATCGTTGAAACCGTATGTTCCACTGCAGGGAAAGTAATCGACTGGCTTGAAGAAAAACATGGCATTGAATTTCAATTACAAGAAGGTTTCCTTTACCCCGGACATTCTGTTGCACGAATGCACAGCACTATCGCCGCCACAGGGGCAGACCTTATGGGGCAATTAACAAAATCCATCGAGGTTGCTGGTGTTGATCTCATGGAAAATGCCCATGTGACCTCCATTTATGTGGGTGATGATAAAAAAATAAACGGGGTTGAAGTAACTCGACCAGACGGTAGTCACGAGGCCATCGGTTGTGATGCCTTGATCTTTGCTTGTAATGGGTATGGTGGAAACAAAGAATTAGTTAAAGCCCATATCCCATCTATGGCGGATGCACTTTATTTCGGACATCCCGGTAATCAAGGTGATGCGGTCATTTGGGGGCAAGCATTGGGGGCAGAAGTGGCTCATATGGGGGCATGTCAGGGGCATGGTTCCGTAGCGCACCCTCATGGTATTCTCATCAGTTGGGCGATCATGATGGAAGGTGGCATTCAAATTAATACGGATGGGTTACGTTTTTCAAATGAACATTCTGGTTATTCAGAACAAGCCATAGAAATATTAAAGCAGCCAGATGGTATTGCATGGAATATCTATGATCAAACAGGTCATGACTTGGGTTTGCAATTTGATGATTATCGAAATGCTTTTGATGCTGGTGCTGTTAAATCCGCGGGGAGTATTGAAGAACTGGCTGAGACATTAGATGTGCCCATTACTGCATTAAAGGAATCCCTTGATCAGACATTTACATCTACGAAAGATAGCTTTGGTCGAGATTTCAGTAAAACTGACCCTATTGATGAAAAGCCCTATTATTTTGTGAAGGTAACAGGTGCATTATTCCATACTCAAGGGGGGCTGGTCATCGATGCGGATGCGCATGTTTTAATGGATGGGCCAGATAGAAACCCATTACCTAATCTATATGCCGGCGGTGGTGCTGCATGTGGTGTATCGGGTGCGACAATCGAAGGATATCTATCTGGGAATGGGCTTTTGACTGCGGTTGCGCTGGGGTATAAATCAGGAAAATCTGCAGCACAGCAGGTAAAATTATAGTCATTAATAACAACGCCCATTCAACATTTAGAATGGGCGTTGTTATTTCAGTGTTTATTTTAACGTTGGTTAACGAAGCTGTATGGTTATTCTCTGACCACCAGTACGGAACATTTTGCATGACGAACAACGCGGGCTGCATTGGGGCCAAGTAGGTAATCTTCCATACGAGGGCGATGGGCCCCCATGATAATCAAATCACATTCAATCTCGTTAGAGATATGTAGAATTTCTTCATATGCATTGCCATAGCCAACAATATGTTGAACAGGGATTTCTGATGGAATGTTATTTTTAGAAAATTCATGAAGGGCAATATTTGCCTTTTCAATCATTTGTTTTTCGTGATCTTTCGGAAAGAAGGAACTGACAATACTTGACCCAAAGTCTGGAATAACTGTCATTACATGTAAGGTTGCACCAAAGGCTTTCGCATTTTCTACAGCAACAGGAAGCGAATGTGTCCAGCTGTCATCATGTTCCAAATCGACGGTTAATAGAATATGTTTATACATAAATTTTTCTCCTTCATGCGCTAACTGTTTCAGGTGTTATTGTTGGGCGACGGCGGCGTTGTAATATTGCTATAATCCAAAGTAATACAAGGGCGGGGATATAGAACAGTTGTCGTGCGGGCTGCTCTGCTGGTACGCCGACACTCACGATAATTTGATCAAAATCAAAGCCCGCTTTTTCTGCGGCACTATCAAAACCTACACCATCAACCATGATATCGCCATTGTCTTGGGTCAGAAGTTCAATACCATAATTCTCAATGCGTTCTTGGCCAGTATCCCCTTCTGGAACTTTTAGTAACATTGTTAATGTTACAGGATCACCAACATCATTTTGCCCATCTACCAAGATGCGTAGCTCTTGGCCTGTTGGTGCATTTGCCATGGATTGAATAAGTTCTGGTCCGCTTTTTTCTACATAAGGAGGGACGACATAATCCATCCAGAAACCCGGGCGAAATAGGGTGAAGGCAATTAACATAAGGCAGGCAGATTCCCAATATTTGGATTTCGACATAAAATAGCCTTGGGTTCCTGCGGTAAATATTAGCATTGCGGCCGTGGCGACAATGAAGATAAATACCCCCTCCAAGAAGGTAACATCCATCAATAATAAATCTGTGTTGAAGATAAATAGGAATGGAAGCAATGCGGTTCTTAACGAATAGAAAAAGGCCACAAAACCTGTCCTGATGGGATCACCGCCTGACACGGCGGCTGCGGCAAAGGATGCTAACCCTACCGGTGGTGTGACATCTGCCATAATACCAAAATAGAAGACAAACATATGGACCGCGATTAATGGCACAATTAAACCGTTTTGTTGTCCAAGGCTAACAATCACGGGGGCTAACAAAGAAGATACAACAATATAGTTTGCCGTGGTGGGAAGACCCATGCCTAAAATTAAGCTTAAAATCGCCGTCCAAAGTAAAATCAGCATGATATGACCCATGGAAAGGAATTCAACCAAGGCTGCAAGTTTAAGTCCTACACCTGTTTGCGATACGGCCCCGACAATGATACCTGCGGCAGCAGTGGCAATGCCAATGCCAATCATGTTTCGTGCACCTGCGATCAAACCTTCGATCAATTCATCGAAACCTTGTTTTAGGCCACCTACTGTTCCTTCTTTTCGGAAAAATGCAAACACATAACGTTGAGTTAGGAGAATGAAAATCATTAAGACAGTGGCATAAAATGCTGATAGTCCCGGTGATAATCGTTCAACCATCAAACACCAGATTAACACAAGAACTGGCAGCAAGAAATGCAGCCCAGCTTTTACTGTTGGTCCTGTTTCTGGTAGGGATTGAACGGGAGAATTCGGGTCATCCATGACCAAGTCAGGGTAAGAAGAACTGAATCTTGCTAAAGCAATATAGGCAAGTAAAATTAAAATGGTCATGATCCATGGGGTTAATTCCTGACCAAAGGATGTCTGTACTAGATTGATAAGGTAGAATAAACCAAATGCGCCAATGACAATATTCCCAAGAACCATGGCCCCTGTGGAAACAACCTTGGCATAAGTGGATTTGTTGGTTTTTGATTTTAATCCTTTAATTAGAATATATTGCGCCGCGATAATGCCAATGACACCGACTAAACGTGCGCTGGTTGTTTCTAACATTTGATAGACTTCAGAT
>CBFCZA010000089.1:0-9452 GCA_965602285.1 uncultured Curvivirga sp.
GTTCGTCCAACCCTTTATGATGGATATCACGAGATTTTACCTATTGATGAAGAAAAAAATAACGAAGCAAAAAGCAAAGCTGATGTGGTCGGTCCTATTTGCGAAACAGGTGACACATTCACCAAGGACCGTGAGCTTCCTTCCTTTGAACATGGCGATTTATTAGCCTTTGGTTCTGCAGGTGCCTATGGTGCGGTAATGGCATCTACCTATAATTCCCGCCTATTGGTTCCAGAAGTAATGGTCAAAGGTGATCAATATGCCGTAATCCGCCCAAGACAAGATTACGAAGCTTTGATAGGATTAGATAAAACAGCCCCTTGGTTAGAAGATAATACTTCTGATGAAGAAGGTGAATCCGCCACTGATTAATAGGATGCTATGAAACCAGAACCAACCAAGCAACTTATCAGTCCCGTCAATTGGGCGGTTACTTGGCTGGCCTTGTTTTCAAATGAGTTTCTAACTTATGGTTGGAAAGCATTTCTGTTTTTAGCCGTTTGGGTTTCTTTTGCCCTAAGCCCTTTGGTTGAATATTTACCCATTGAACTTACACTGCTGATTTCATGGTTCTTGCTGGCGCTTTCTGCTTCCTACTTTTGGCACATACTTAGAAATTCACGTCCCCCAAAGACAGAAGATATCTTACGCCAAATAGAGCAAGCGAACGATCTTTCTCATCGCCCCTTGCGTAGTCTTCATGATCACTTATCCGAAGGGTCTATACAACAACCAAACCTAAGAATATGGCAGCAATACAAACAATCACTTCTGGAAAAAGTTCCGTCCCTTTCCTTGGGATGGTCACCGCCTGTCATGGCGAAACTTGACCCTTATGCTTTACGACTTTTGGTTCTTTTCTGCTTGATTATCTTTGGCATAAGTAATCCAAAGCCCCTAGATCAGCTATTAAAGAATAGTTTATGGCCCAGTGAATTTACAAATAACCTACCCCTACAGATTGACGCATGGGTTTCTCCGCCAGTTTATACCGGATTATCCACCATTGTTATCAGCAACATTCCAAATAATTCAATGGATGAAACAATTAAGCCTTCACCCCTAAAAACAAAACAACAAGGAATTATTTCCGTCATTGTTGGCTCCCATTTAACCTTACAAGTGAACGGCCCCTCGAAAAGCCCCACCCTCCTCATAAATGAAGAAGACAGCCCCATAAATTTCGAAAGCATTGGACCCACAAGCCACAGGCTGTCTTTGTCGATTGAAAAGGACGGCCACTATCAAGTTTCTCTTGATGGAAATGAATTACAAAGTTGGGCCTTTCATCGGATACCTGATTTCAAACCTGAAGCCATCTTTGCAGGTAGTATAAAGGCAACCAACCGCCTTAGTTTAAAAATACCCTATGTGGCCCGTGATGATTTTGGCATCCAGAAAATATCGTTGCGTGCAACCAAAACAAGCGCGACGAACCAGACAAAAAAAGAAAGCGAAATTGATTTCTCCCTCGTTAAATCTAATGGTGATAAAAAAGAAATATCTTCTAATCATTTTTTAGATTTAACGGCCCATCCTTGGGCCGGTTTGCAAGTGAAGCTGGAATTACTGGCCTTTGATGCTCTCCGACAAATGGCGATCAGTTCACCACAGTTAGTCATGCTTCCTCAACGCATGTTCAACCACCCCATCGCCCGCCAAATCATTGCAATTCGCCGACATATTTCTGCCTCTGAAACAGATGATTTCCTTATAGAAGGTAAACGTCTCATCAGCCTATCCTTAAAGATAGAGGAGTATAATAATGATAGGGCCTTTTTTCTTGGTTTGAATATGGCAGCACGCAGATTGGTCGCCATTGATAAAGAAGAACAACTTGGATCGACTTTAGATCTCTTATGGAAAATAGCCCTTTTCCTTGAAGAAGGTGACGTTTCAACAGCCTTACATAAATTACAATCTGCTGAAAAAAATCTCCTAGAAGCCATCAATAAAAATGCCGATGCGGATACAATCCAACAGCTTTTATATGAATTAGAAATGGCCATGTCTGAATATCTACAGGCTATTGCCAACGAACCTTTTAAAGGTGAAGGGATTAAACAAACCCAACCTCAATTCAGTAAGAAGTTAATGGAAACATCTAACCTTGCCGATATGATGAAACAGCTTCGTGAATTATTGAAAATGGGCATGACCGATGCCGCACGGGATTTATTAGCCCAAATCCAAAATATTATGCAAAATTTAAAACATGCAGATAAAAACCCTTTATCTAAAGAGGCGGTGAATGCTGTTGAAATGTTAAAAGAAATGGAAGACATCATACAACAACAACAAAACCTGATGGAACGAAGCTATAATAGGGCTATGGGTCGTGATTCAGACAGAGGACTTAAAGAAGGCGGTGATAAAGACATCAAAGAAACCAATCAGGATTACCTGGATAATAGAAACATGAAAAGTGATGAAGATATTGAAAGACAGATAGCCTTGCGTAATCGGCTAAATGATCTTCGTAAAAAATATCAATCTATCATGGGGGCAAACCCACCTAAAGAGTTAAACAACAGTGATTCAGCCATGGATATGGCTGAAGAGTCCTTGGAGCTAGGCAGCAACCACCAAGCCACCATGGCCCAAAGCCATGCCCTAAATGCATTACAAAAGTCCTTAGATCATATGGAAGAAGCGTTCATTGAAAAATTCATAGGCCAAGGCAATCAAGCCATCACCAACGAGCAAGATTCAGATGGTAGAGGAAAAGATCCATTTGGGCGCAAAGTAAACAACCCCGCAAATGGTTTAGGTGGCGATGATTTACATATCCCAAGCAAAGAAAAAATGGGCAGAGCGCGAAAAATCCAACAAGAACTTCGCCGCCGGTTTAATGACAAGGGACGTGACGAAGATGAAAGAGATTATATAGAACGTTTGCTCTCTCCCTTTTAATAGAAAAACCCTCTCCCAACTAGTGAGAAAGGGTCTTCATTATTTCTAAATTCATTCAACCAGGACTTAAAGCTAGCTGATTAATGGGTGTCTGTTGTCGCCTGGTCATCTGGTTTATCATGCTCTTCCATTGGGGCAGCATCTTCATCTTTTTCAGCATCCTGCTTTTCAGGATCCTTATCATCTTCCATCATCTCTTCTGCTTCTTCTTTCGTTGCAAAAGTGACTTCCATACCAACAGCCCCACGTGGTGGGTTCACAACTCTGGTCGTATATCCAACGGCCTCACCAGGAAGGGCTTCTTCGCTATCACCCTCAAAAGTCCAAATATGAATTGGTTTCTTCGCCGTATCGATCAAGGTTCCTTTTAATATAGGAACACGAACGGTGTCAGAAGTGGTATTTGTAATTTGACCCGTTACGACAAGTGTAACTTCTTCGCCATTCACTTCACGTGCAAAATCTGGTTCCGCTAATGTAAGGCCATATCCAAGAATATCAGGATCTAAACCAAACATTGTGTAAATTTTCTTTGACGGTGGGAAAGCCGTGACAATTTCTTTCATGAAGAAATATCCATTCCCAGCAATCACAAGAAGTAGGAAAATAAGTCCTAACCATGCTTTCAATGGTGATTTTGTTTTTTTCTTCTCTACACGTTTAACTTTAACATTACGTGGTGATGCCGACCTTGTAATAGGTGGTGGTGGTGGCGGCATCGAACCATCACCAGATGCGGCATTTCCACCAAAGTCTTCCATATCCGGCATCGCAGGTGATGACTTATCTTCGACATCATCACCACGATCACGGGCATCAATACTATCTGATAAAGATTGCAGTGCAGATTCCAGTGCATCTGCATCCATACCAACATCTTTTAAGTTTGGATCTTTGCTTGCTACCGCTGGCGCTGAGGCTTCATTCGCTTCAACAGCTGGGGCTGGTGGAGCTGCCGGAGGTGGTGGTGGCGGCGGTGGAGCTACTGGCTGCGGCGGTGCAACGGGTTGAACCGGTGCCGCGATAGGCGCTGGTGCAGCAGCAGGCGTTGGTGCAGCAGCAACAGGTGGTGGCGGTGGAGCTGGTCTAGCAGCAGGTACCGCAGGTCTTTGGGCTACTACGGGCCGCGTCGCTACGGGCCTTTGGGCTGCTTGTCTTGATGCTGCAGGTCTGGGTGCCACTGGGCGCGGTGCAGGGCGACGTGGTGCCGCAGGACGCGCAGCAGGTTCTGCCAAAGCATCTTGGGCCATTCCTTTCCAGCTGTGGGCACATTTGGCGCATTTAACAACACGACCATCCGGCCCAAGAGCATTGTCAGGCACACGAAATTTAGTTGAACAATTGGGACAAGCCAGAATCATGGCGCGTGCATCTCACCCTTCAGATTACCTACTCTATAATTTCTTCATTTGTTGTTTTAACACGAAAAAGAAATCTATCTACATTTTTAGTAGAATGCCTTTAATTTATGGGAATGGTCAAGGATAAACCGATCATCATTATTGTTAAGGCTATTGATTCCACACCAATAATTGACTTTTTACCTGCCCAATAAACGATTTTGTACATTGGTCATAAAAATAAATATCGAAAAAAGTGCCATTCTTTTGCCAAATTTTGGCTCTAGCATTGCTCTAAAAGCAAATAACTGATATCGGATTTAGAGTGATAAGAGGTTAAAAATTAACACTGGTGGCTTTCTCATCAAACAAAATCCAAGACCAAGGGAGCAATGAAGCGTGATACGATTTGAAAATGTAGGGATGCGATATGGCGCAGGACCCGAAATTTTACGCGATGTCACTTTTACGCTTGAAACTGGTTCATGTCATTTTTTAACAGGCCCAAGTGGTGCCGGTAAATCATCCCTACTTCGCTTACTATATTTAGCTTACCGTCCAAGTCGTGGCTTAATTAATGTCTTTGGCCAAGATTTAGCGACCACACCAAGGGAAAAACTTCCTCTATTACGTCGAAAAATTGGTGTGGTTTTTCAAGATTTTCGCCTTTTAGAACATTTATCTGCCTTTGATAATGTAGCATTACCTTTACGCATTTCTGGTATGCCAGAAAAAGATGTCAAAAAATATGTAACAGAACTGCTTGATTGGGTAGGATTGACCCATCATATCAAAGCAAAACCACGCACATTATCCGGTGGACAGAAACAACGTGTTGCTATTGCGCGCGCCATCATCTCTCGCCCAAAACTTCTTCTTGCGGATGAGCCTACTGGTAACGTAGATGATGAAATGGGTGTGCGGTTAATGCATCTATTTAGTGAATTAAATAAACATGGCACAACAGTTTTGATCGCAACCCATAGCCAACATATCATTGAGCATTTTGGTTATCCAGTCATGCATATCGAAGACGGAAGCCTTGATGTACCGCCTTCTGCTTCTGGTATAGTATCTTCTAGAAGAATAGAGGACTAATCATGGCTTCAAACGACCACCTTCCTCTTGCAGATGATCCATCAACCCGCCTCATGCCTTGGTTGGTTGGCTTTTTAGTTTTCATTGCTGTTCTTGCCACATCAGGCAGTATGTTGCTGACGGGGTTGGCGAGTTTATGGGATAAAGGGCTTAGTGGTTCCATCACCATTCAAGTGCCACCATTGGAAGAAGATCAACCTATTGAAATAGAGCTACGCATCGAAAATGCGATGAAAGTTGTTCAAAAGACAACGGGACTAGGAGAGGCTCGAATTCTTCCGAACACAGAAATCATCGACTTATTAAGCCCATGGTTGGGTGATAACATTGACCCAGCTAGTCTCCCACTACCCGGGTTAATCGAAGCAGAAATTGATGATGTCGAACTTATTGATTTTGATGATTTAAATCGACGTTTACACGCACTGGCCCCTGGCGCAATGGTAGATACCCACGACATTTGGCGGGATCATATGATTGGCCTGTTGAATATTTTACGTCTTGTTGGTTTTTCTGTCGTAGCACTTGTCACTCTTTCGGGCGTAATCATGGTTGTTTTTGCAACCCGTGGAGGACTGGTTGCCCATAAAGAAGTGATCGAAGTTCTTCATCTAATAGGTGCGCGTGATAGTTTTATTGCGAAACAATTCCAATCCCATATTTTCTGGGCCGCTTTTAGAGGGGCGCTTGCAGGTGCCACCTTATCCTTTGGCGTGCTTTGGGGACTGGCTGAAATGGCAAATAATTTAAATGGAGAAGGCGGCTTAAGCAGCATGCCGGGGATCGGCCTAACACAATGGATTATTCTTGGACTGGTCGCGCCAATTGCCTCCATCATTGCAATGTACGCGGCACGCCACACTGTTTTAACCAGCCTTAAACGGTTCATGTAAATGATTATTCTACGTAAAAATAGAGGGCGAAAACGTAAAACCCTTGCCATAACAGGGGTCATTGTTCTTGTGTGGTTCTTAGGATTGTTTTTATTCATTGATCGTATCCCCTCATCGCCCCAATATACTTCAAAGAAAACAGACGCTATTGTGGTTCTTACGGGAGGAACCTTACGCCTTGAAACAGGGCTAGACCTTCTTGAACAAGGGTTAGCAGGAAAATTATTCGTCTCAGGTGTTCATCACACTGTTGATGTGAAAGAGTTATTGCGCCTATCACGCCAAACACCCGGGCAGCTGGATTGCTGTGTTTTTCTTGGCTATGAAGCAGATAATACGCAAGGAAATGCCTTGGAAGTTGCCCAATGGATAAGGGCACATAATCTTAAATCCATGCGCCTTATCACAGGTGGCTACCATATGCCGCGTAGTTTAAGTGAATTGGAATATATTTTACCTAACATTGTAATTGTACAGCATCCTGTTTTTCCTGAACATGTAAAACTAAATGAATGGTATAAATGGCCCGGGACAACTATGTTAATTATCGGTGAATATAATAAAACATTATTGATCCCCTTGCGTAGAATGCTCAGTCGTATTATCGCTACTGATAGAAAATAATTACATTTAATAGCCATGAAATGGCGTGCATGTAACGACATAATTTAACGTACAATATTTTAAGAACGAGAAATCCAAATGAACTTTATTCACTCTTTTATATTTTTGATTTTATTTTACATCGGCATGACATTTTTCTCTCTTCTTGGGTTGCCTGTTTTATTCATGCCTCAAAAAATCATGCGCTATTACACGCGTTTATGGCTTGGTAGCATGGTTTTAATGACAAAATATGTCATGGGCATCAATTATAAGGTTGTTGGCATAGAAAACCTTCCAAAAGGACCCGTTATTATTGCCGCAAAACATCAAAGTGCATGGGAAACATTGGCCATGCACTATCTGCATTTCGATTCAGCCTATGTTCTTAAAAAAGAACTTCTATCTATCCCTATTTTTGGGCGTTACTTGACCAAAATGAATTGTGCTGCAGTTGATAGAAATGCTGGTGCCAGCGCTCTTAAAGAACTTGTAAAAACATCAAAGGAAGTATTGGCTCAAGGTCGATCCATTGTGATTTTCCCACAAGGCACCCGAACCGCACCTGGGGTAGATGCACCCTATCACCCCGGAATTGCAGGCCTCTATACACAGGCAAATACTTGTGTTGTGCCTGTCGCCTTAAACTCTGGTCAATTTTGGGGTAAGAATGCATTCAAAAAGACTCCCGGCACCATTACCGTAGAATATTTAGAACCAATCCCCGCCGGACTTAAACGTCGTGATTTTATGGAAATCTTAAAAACACGTTTAGAAGCAGCCAATACACGCATTGAAAATGAAACAACAAAAAACAGAGGTTTTTAATTATCCTTACCTGTTTATTGATAACCATAATCGACCCTTAGACTAGAGTTTTAGCCCTGTGGATAAAATTGTGGATGAAAAAGTTATTTTATTACCTAAAAAACAATATGCATGTTTTCAGATAGTTAGCTGATTTTCACATTAAAGTTGCTCAAAGCAATAATTTTCAAAAACCACAAAGCCATAAATGGACAATTATCTAATAAATTCAATTAAATACATAGCGTTGGTCATTTTTTACATAATATAAATATAATATTTATTTTTATTAATACCTACATATGGTTGTGGATATAGAGAAAATTTCACCACTTAATTCGCATATTTTAAAATGTGGATAATTATATTACAAAATCGAATAAAACAAAAAAAGCCCTGCTAAAAAACAGGGCTTTTTAAATAATAAAAGAACATTCAAATTAAATATACTTTACCTGTTCAATTTCATATTCTTTCGATCCACCTGGCGTATGAAGCTCAAACGCATCACCAATAGTTTTACCGATCAAACCTCTTGCGAGAGGAGATGCGAGGGAAATTTTTCCATTCTCGATATCTGTCTCTAGCTCACCAACAATCTGGTAAACTTTTTCTTCATCAGTATCACAATCAACAATGGTTACTGTGGCCCCAAAACGAATAATACTGCCTTCCATTTTTGAAGGATCAATCACTTCCGCGCGGCTCAATTCATCTTCCAATCGTTGAATACGACCTTCAATGAAACTTTGCTTTTCGCGTGCTGCATGATATTCGGCATTCTCTTTCAGATCGCCATGTTCACGCGCAACTGCAATCGCCTCAATTACTTCTGGGCGTTCAACAGATTTCAAATGTTTCAATTCTACTTGAAAGACTTCATAGCCTTTCATCGTCACGGGTACTTTATCAACCATGACCTAATCCACTTCATTTTTTTCTAAGGCCCCTCCCTTGAGAGGCCAATCCAAACAATCCTATTAAGACAAAAAAAAACGCCCGCGAGACATTCCTCTCACGGCCTGTTCCAAATTTCTCTTAATCAATATACCTAAGATAGTACATATATATAGAAATTTCAAGATGCAGAAGCTGCCTCAGGTAGAAACAGCTTCTGACATTTGAAAATTACGCAAAGTAGCTTTGCAATGGTGCTACTTCGATATCGCGTTCGCGCAATGCTTTAATCGCACGGGCAGCAGCATGACAGCCAGACATTGTCGTGTAATAAGGCAAACCTTGTTTCAAGGCAGTTTGACGAAGAGAACGACTATCAAGAAGAGATTGTTCGCCTTCTGTCGTATTAAACACCAAGTCCACTTTACCATTGATAATGGCATCCACGATATGCGGGCTACCTTCAACAACCTTATTAACTGCTTCTGCTTCGACACCGTTTTCATTTAAGAAACGTGCAGTACCAATGGTCGATAGTATCTTCATACCTTCCCCCACTAGAATTTTAGCAGAATCCAAGGCTTTTTCTTTATCGGAATTCTTAACCGAAATAAAGACAGTGCCTTTGGTTGGAAGTGCTGAACTTGCACCCAATTGAGCCTTAGCAAAGGCCATTGCGAAATCTTTGTCCAAGCCCATCACTTCGCCAGTAGAGCGCATTTCAGGGCCAAGCATTACATCAACACCAGGGAAACGATTGAAAGGGAATACAGCCTCTTTAACGGCAACATGGTCTTTCAATGCTTTTGATTCTAGATCAAAATCTTTTAACTTTTCTCCGGCCATCAGACGGGCTGCGATTTTCGCTACTGGCAGGCCTGTGGCTTTGGCAACGAAAGGA